>JAJEEZ010000548.1:0-7780 GCA_022820705.1 Candidatus Latescibacterota bacterium
CGAAAAAGGTCGTCAGCGAGGTCAGCAGGATCGGGCGGAAGCGCGCGGCTCCGGCAGAGACCAGGGCTTCCTCGTGCGACGATCCCTCGCGCCGCATCTGGTTGTAGAAGGTCAGCAACACCAGCGAATCGTTGACCACCACGCCCGAGAGCGCGACGATCCCAAACAGGCTCAAAAGGGCCAAGTCTATTCCCATGAGCAGATGCCCCCAAACCGCGCCAATGATGCCAAAAGGAATCGCGCTCATAACGACGAGGGGCTGGGTGTACGATTTGAATGGCACGGCCAGCAGCACGTAGATGGCGGCAAGGGCGATGATGAAGTTGAACAGCAGGCTCTGTAGCGAATCATCCCGCTCCCGCTGCTCGCCGCCGAAGCTGTAACGCAGACCGGGATAGTCCTGGACCAAGGCGGGCAAGAAAAACGCTTCAAGATCGCGGTTGATCTCATCGGCGTTGGCGATTTGGTCATCTACCGAGGCACTCACCCGCACGACGCGCTGGCCATCGGTGCGCTGGATGGAGGCATAGGCGTGGCCGATGGTGACGGTGGCCACCTCGGCAAAAGGCACCTCAGCACCGGAAGGCGTGCGGATGCGCATCGAGCGCACGTCGCCTAAGTTGCGGCGCTCATCTTTGGGATAGCGCACCATCACCCGCACATCGTCCGAGCCGCGTGGGAATCTCAGCGCTTGGTCGCCGTAGAAGCCCTGGCGCACTTGGCGAGCCAGATCGGCGAGCGTGAGGCCGAGGGTGCGGGCTTGGGGCTTGAGCTGGAGTTTCATTTCCAGCTTGCCCTCCTGAAAGCTGTCTTGGATATCGCCGGTGCCGGCGTACTCGGCGACTTTGCCCTTTAGCCGATCGACGGCCAATAAGAGCTGGTCGAAATTGTCCGAGGCCAACTCGACCTCGATGGGATTGCCAGCGGAAAACAGCGACGAGGAAAAAATAATGGATTCGGGGCCGGGTACCTCGCCGACCAGTTGGCGCAGTCGCGCCTCAATCTCCGCGCTGTCGAGATCGCGCTCCTCGGAAGGTAGCAGTTCGATGGTAACTTCGGCTAGATGCCCTTGGCCGCCAGCACTTGGAGTGCTTGCAAAGGAAGAACGCCGGGCCGAGGGTTGATCGCCGATGTAAGTGAAAAAATTGCGGTAGATTGAATTCCCGCCCTCGCGCTCGGCGTCGATCTGGTCGCGCAGGACGATGGCCTTTTCTTCGATATGTCGCACGACCTTGGCGGTTTGGGTCGCCGTGGTACTCTGGGGCATGTTGACCGATATCGTCACCCAATCGGCCCCGATCTCGGGCATAAATACGAACTTGATATGGCCGCCGACGACCAGTCCGGCCGTACACAGCATCAGCGATAAGGCCAAGGCGGTGCTGGAGATCGGATGGGCCAGCGCCAAGCGCAGCGTGGGCTGATAGGCGTTGCGGATGACGTGCTTGAGGCCGCGGTCAAAGAGGACCACGACCTGGGCATGCCAATCGAGCGGGCGGATGAAAACCCGGCGAAAGAGGCGGCTGACTGGCCCGTCCCCCTTAGAAGACAGGTGCGCCGGCAGAATGAACAGGCTCTCGATCAGCGACAGTAGCAACACGGAGATGACGATCACGGGAATGACCGACATGAACTTGCCCATCATACCCTCGACGAAAAACAGCGGCATAAAGGCCGCAATCGAGGTCATAATCGAGAACACGACCGGCGTGCCCACTTCGAGTGCGCCATCAATGGCAGCGCGGCCAAAGGATTTCCCCTGCATGCGGTGGGAAAAAATGTTTTCGCCGACGATGATCGCGTCATCGACGACGATGCCCAAGGCCACGATAAAGGCGAACAGCGACAGCATGTTGATCGAGGCGTCGAAAGGCTCCATCAATACGAAGGCCCCCAAAAAGCTGATGGGGATCCCCATCATCACCCAAAAGGCCAAGCGCAGGTCGAGGAAGAAGCTCAGACAGATGAAGACCAACACCAGACCGAGGCGGGCGTTGCGGATCAGCAAATCGATGCGGCTGCGCAGGATGCGCGCGTCGTCGCGCGCGTAGCCAATGTCGATCCCCGCCGGCAGGGTTGGGCGTTTGTCCTCGATGTACTGGTGGACATAATCGGAGATGTCGAGGGCGTTCTGGTCGCCAATCCGAAAGACCTGCACCACGGCCGCGGGCTGGCCGTTGAAACGCGAGACGAGATCGGTATCCTCAAAGCCATCAACTACCGTGGCCACGTCTTTGAGCTTGAGGGCCGTGCCGTCGGGACGGGTGAGCACTACTACCTCTTCGTATTCGCGCCCCACGCGCATCAGCCCCTGCGTGCGGAGCAAAATCGCGCCATCCTCGCTCTCGACACTGCCAGCGGGCAGGTCAATGCTCGTACGGCGGACCGCGTCGGCGACCTGCGCGAAGGTCAGGCCGTAGCGCCGCAGAGCCTCTTCGGAGACTTCGATGGCAATTTCATCGACGCGCACGCCCTTGAGTTCGACCTGCGAAATAACGCCGCTGCTGCGCAGATCGTCGCGCACTCGTTCGGCCGCAACTTTGAGAGCCTTTTCCTCGACATCGCCGTAGAGCACCACATCGATGGCTTGATTGCGGCGAGTCAGCTCCTTGATGACCGGCTCTTCGACCTCAGCCGGGAAGGTATCGATGCGGTCGATCTCGTTTTTGATGTCGTCGAGGAGCTTGTCCATGTCGGCACCGCGCTCTAGCTCGACGCTGACTGAACCCATGCCCTCAGCAGCCGTAGAGCGCACGCGGCGCACCCCTTCTAGGCCGCGCACCCGTTCCTCAATGCGCTTGCAGACGGCGTCTTCGACCTCGGCCGGGGTCGCGCCCAGATAGGGCACTTGGATTTGCACCTGATCGAGTGACATCTCGGGGAAGGTCTCTTTCTTGGTCTGCATCATGGCAAACAGGCCGCTCAACATGATGAAACCCATCAGCAGATTGGCGGCGACGTGATTCTTCGCCATCCAAGACACAGGTGCTTTCACAGTTGACCTCCTAAGTTCCCATCCGCGAGACGCACCTGCATCCCGTCGGTAACGCCACTGAGCTGCGAGACGATGATCCGCTCTTCCGGAGGCATGTCGATATAAGCGAGTACTTCATCCTCAAGCGCGCGCACCACTTGCACTGGGCGGATGCTGAGGACGCCGTCGCGGCCCACCGTCCACACGCGGTCTCCTTGGCGCAAAGCCACGCGGGGCAAGACGCGGACGCCATCGACCGTGCGACCGGCAATGGCCACCTCGACGAACATCCCCACCGTTAGCGGCGGGATTCCATCGGCAATGCCGCCGTAGGGTGCTGCGACTTCTACTACTAAGCGGACCATGCGGCTTCGCGGGTCGAGCTCGCCTTCGGTGCGGACGACGCGCCCGCTCCACTGGTGACGGCGACCGGCAAAAGCGCCACTGATTTCGGCGCTAGCCCCCTCGCGGCTAAAGGCAAAAGCGCGGGAGCCGCCCTCGGCGTTGAGATCATAAATGGCCCCGGCGTTAGCAGTACTGGCCTCAGCGACGTCGATGGGCAACGGCAGGGTGAACCACCCAAGGTCTTCGTCGGGAACGGGGACGACGATCTCGGCCTTTTCAATACTGTATAGCTGGGCAATGGCTTGGCCGGCGTTGATATGCTGGCCGACATCGACGCGGGCGGTGCGCACTCGACCGGCAAATGGGGCGTACACTTTGGTGCGGTCCAAGCGCAGCCGCGCTTCGGCGAGGCGCGCTTCCGCTCCTTGGAGGCTAGCCTCGGCCGCGCGTAACTGAGGTTTGCGCAGCACCAAGTCAGTGGGAGCTTCTTCAGCGTGCAGCCGCTGCCACTCCTCCTCGGCGATGGCGGCTTCCTCGCGGGCCAAGTCGAGTTGATAGCGCGCCTGCGCCACTTGGACCTCGGCCTGTTGGACGACGAGTTCGTAATCGCGTGGATCAATCCGAAACAGCAGCCCGCCCTTGGCAAAGGTCCCGCCGGGCTTGAAATCTGTATCCTTCCACACCACAATACCCGAGACCTGCGGCACGAGGTCAATCTGAGCGTCAGGACGCACCGTACCCTGCCCCTCAACTACGACCTGGACCTGTTGCAGCGGAGCGGCGACAGCTTCGACGAGCGGCCCGGCATAAGAGCGGGCAACGCGCTGGGGCGGCTCCCGCATGGAGGCCAGCAGTCGAAAGGCCCCAAAGCCGAGGGCGAGAATGAGAATCGGCAAAACTATTTTAAAGACGCGTATCATTGAGGAATCTCCGCGTGCGGCTCGACTGAGCTCGCCGAAGTCTGAGAGGCAAGGGTAAAGCCGCCGCCAAGGGCTAGATGCAAGTCAATGCGCGTATCGAGGCGCTGGCGACGGACGGCGAGCAAGCGGCTTTCAGCGTCAAAGGCCCGGCGCTGCGACTCCAGCAGGGCGATGAGATCGGCGAGCCCTCTAGCGTAGCGATCTTCAGCTAGCGCGCGCGCCGCGACCGCTTCTTCCGCGGCCGTGGCTAGTGCTCGTTCTTGGTCGGCGAGCAAACCTTCGGCATTCAGCGCCGCCTCCACCTCGCCGTAGGCTCTAAGGGCACTTTGCGCGTAGGTAAAAAGCGCTTGCTCGGCCGCGGAAGAAGCCTGATCAACGCCAGCGCGCAGACGCCCACCTTGCAGCAGGGGCTGCGCGATATTACCCACGAGGTTCCAGACCGAAAAATCGCCGTCGAGCAAATCGCTCAACGCACTCGACGAGCGGCCCGTAGAGGCCGTGAGGCTGATGCGGGGCAACAAGGCACGACGAGCTTGGGCCAGTCGGCGGTCGGCCGCGGCGAGGCAGCGCTCAGCAGCTACGAGATCGGGCCGCCGTTCCACGAGCTGAGCGGGCAGACCGGCTGGAACCGGACCGCCGACTGCGGGCAACTCGTCCCCGACCTCAATCCGGGCGCTGGGATAGCGTCCCAAGATCAATTCAAGTTGGCGCAGCGCAGCATCCCGTTGCTGGCGGCGTTGGGCGAGGGTCGCTTCGGCCGCGGCCAAGCTCGACCGGCCCAAGCGCACATCGAGCGACGAGCGCAAGCCGCGACGATAGCGATCCTCTATCTGCTCGGTGGAGAGCCGGTAGTTTGCAACAGTCGCCCGCGCTAGCTCGACTTGGTGCCCCGCTTCAACCGCGGCGAAATAAGCCCGCGCTGTCTGCGCTGCCAGCGACAGGCGCGCCGCACGGAAATCAGCAGCCGCGGCATCGGCGTCGGCGAGCGCCGCTTGAGCACCAGCGCGCAGGCGACCCCACAGGTCGGCTTCCCAACTCGCAGTCAGATCGACGCCAAAGGACGTGCTCTCGGAGGTCAAGACCTGATCCGGGGCTCTCCCAGGAATGGGCAGGCCGACGAAATTCTGTTTGCGCTTCGAGCCGTTGCCATTGGCACTGAGTTGAGGCCAGAGCGGCGCACCAGCTATCCGGGCCTGAGCTTGGGCTTGGGCCAGACGGGCACCGGCGATCTTGAGATTGTAGTTGTGCTCCAAGGCCAACGCCACCAGACTGTCGAGGCGCGCGGCCCCCATATCGCGCCACCAGTGATCGACAACCGCATCCTCTGAGACCCCAGCCATCCATTGGTCCGGCTGGTCCAAATCGAGGGCCGGGTATTCGACTTTGGGAGCTGAAGCACAAGCGAGCAGAAACAGCACCGGGAGGCACAACGGCCTCATGGCAATTCTCCAGGAGAAGCAGCAAAGTCCGCGTACAGGGATTCTATTTTTGTGGGACCGGGGTCCTGATCTAAGACGAAGAACGCGTGGTGCAGTTCCAAGCACTCGCCAGCGGCTAGCTCTAAGTCACCTTCTATCAGCAGGCCCGTACCCAGCAAGTTGGCGCGGGTAAACCAAGTAACCGGATGGCGCGGGTTGCTCGGGTGATCCATGAGCGCGACAAAGCCGCCGCTTTTCCCGCGCGCCCCCACCCAACGGGCGTGCTGGTGCATAATATCCGCGTGGCCCTGGCGTCCCTCGCTGCAATAGTGGTCCGCTTCGGCAAAGGAAGGCCCCATGCGCAGCACCAGCCCCGAGTAGCGCGCCGCCCGCGAGGCCCCCATCACCAGCCGGTCGCCGACTGGCTCAATGCGCGTGGATATCCGCAAGCAGTAGCCGCCTTCAGTGCTGTAAAAACCAAAAGAGCGCGACTCCCGCGCCATGAGCTGATCGCGGCCGTCGAGCCAAGAAAGCGACTCAGTCACTCCGTCCGCTGCCAAAGCTGTAAAGCCATCGTGCTGCTGCACGCCGTGGCTGTCGGCGACGTGTTCGTACTTCTTTGTTTCCGGCAAATACCAACGCCCACCCCACAAATTCGCGTCGTTGACGTGAACCCAGCCGAAGAACAGCCCCGTGTGCCAAGCGTGATCGGGCGGACGGTACTCGGTCACGAGCTGACCGGAAAGCGTGTACAGCGGCGCAAAGCAGGGTTTGGGGGATTCGCCGCGAGGCAGTTCCTCGGTGGCGCGGTACAAGGCGAGCAGTTGATCGCCCGCGTGGATTTCAACGCCGAGGGCGTTTTCTCGCAATTCAAAAGCGCACATAGCTATTTCTCCAATTCTCGCATTAGACAACCCCGAGCGGCGATTTATTCCCTTTCGGGTTCAAAGGCACACATAGCTATTTCTCCAACTCTCGCTTGAACCATGCAATCGTCCGATCCAATCCTTCGTCCGGCCCCACGCGGGGCGTCCAGCCGAGTAGAGAGCGAGCCTTGGCAATGTCGGGCAGGCGCACCCGGGGGTCGTCCTGCGGCAGTTCGCGGAAGGCGATGCAGCTCTTGGACTCGGTCATGGCGATGATCTTGTGGGCCAAGTCTAGCATGGTGATTTCACTGGGGTTGCCGAGGTTGACCGGGGTGGTCACATCGGACAGCATGAGCTTATAGAGGCCGGCGATCAAATCGCTGTAATGGCATATGCTGCGCGTTTGCTGGCCGTCGCCATAGACGGTCAGATCGCGGCCCTTGAGGGCTTGGATGATGAAGTTGGGCACGGCACGGCCATCATCTTGGCGCATGCGCTCGCCATACGTATTGAATATGCGTGCAATGCGCACGTCCGTGCCGTGCACGCGGTGGTACGCCATAGTCATGGCCTCGGCAAAGCGCTTGGCCTCGTCGTACACGCCGCGGATGCCAATGGGGTTGACGTTGCCGAGGTACTCCTCGGACTGGGGATGCACCAAGGGATCGCCATAGACTTCCGACGTAGAGGCCAGCAGGAACTTGGCCTGCTTGGCCACGGCCAACCCCAAGGTCTTGTGCGTGCCCAACGCGCCGACCTTGAGGATGTTGATGCCCAACCGCTCAAAGTCGGCCGGGCTAGCGGGGCTGGCGAGGTGCAGGATGAAGTCGAGCGGACCATCTACGTGGATGTAGTTGGTGACATCGTATTGAACAAACTGGAATCGCGGATGGCCGAGCAGATGGGCGATGTTTTCGGGTCGGCCCGTGAGAAAGTTGTCCATGCAGATGATTTCGCAGCCTTTTTCCAGCAGCAGGTCGCTCAGATGCGACCCTAAGAAACCTGCGCCGCCGGTGATCAGCACGCGCATCGTGTAGGCTCCTTTCTCTGCTGGTGGTCTGGCAATTCGCTGCTCGCTTTAGCAACCTAAAAATGTATTGCCGTCTTGAGGAACTTTCAACTTCGGCCCGGGAACGCTGGCCTTAGTGTGCTGGAAGATCAAGGCATTTTGAACTATGTTTATGATTTATTATGAACTAAGGTGAAAACATGAAATCTCTGACTATCCACATGGACGATGCCTTGGCCCAACTCATA
>JAJEEZ010000429.1:0-4005 GCA_022820705.1 Candidatus Latescibacterota bacterium
ACCTTTTTCAGGGAGTCGCTTGCGGCTCCCTGATTTTTTCTATGCCTATCTATAATAAGGTTCCCGACAATCCCACCACTGCTCCGACCGAGCGCATCCGCCTCGACGAACGCTTCGTATCCTTGCTCGTCGCCGAAGACGCCCAAGATCGCCTTGAAGCCCAAGAGTTGCGCCAGCTCGTCCACCGTGCCCTCCAAGCTCTCTCCGACGACGAGATGCGCGTTATTCAACTCCGCTATCAGTACAAGAAATCGCCCGGCCAAGTCGCAACGCGCCTAGGCATTTCTCGCGACGCAATGGCTGCGCTTGAGCAAAGCGGGTTAGAAAAATTGCGCCAAGGGCTCGAGGATTGGCACCGAGGCATCTGAATTGCAGCAGCGGCTTTTTCCCCTGCTGGCCCCGGCCCTACTCTCGGGCCTACTCTTCGTAGTTAGCATCCCCAAATTCGATCAGTATTACCTCGCTTGGCTTTGTCTGCTACCGCTTTTTTTGGCTCGAAACTGGCTGCCCGCCCAAAGTCACTTCGCCCTCGGGCTGGTCACTGGCATCGTCTGGGCTACCGGGCGCACGTACTGGATCACCGAGACCCTGCAATTGTACGGAGCCCTCTCCTTGGCGACCGCCGCAGCGACGAATGCGCTACTCATCTTATACATGGCCTTGTATCTGGCCTGTTTCGTCACGGTGTGCCGTCGCCTAAACTTTTCTTCTCCCCTCTTTGCCTGGTCGGCGGCTAGCATCTGGGTCCTGTTAGAGTGGGTGCAAAATTGGATGCTGAGCGGCTTTCCTTGGCAACTCTTGGGCGACTCGCAATATCTCAACCTGCCCTTCCTGCAATGGGCGGCCATAACCGGCGTCTATGGCTTGAGTTTTCTCATCGTCCTCTTCAACGCCGCGTTGGCTCAAGCCCTCTCGCACCGCGCCTTCATTTCCTATCTAAGCCTGCCTCTTCTTCTGCTGGTCGTCGTTCATCTATGGGGCTTCTATCGGCTGCACGACGCGCCGGATCCGCCGCCCACCCTAAAGGTCGGCGTCGTCCAAGGCAATATCCCCCAAGACCGCAAGTGGAAGGAAAACCGGCTGACCTGGACGGCTCGGCACTACGCCACACTTACCCGGGACTTGGCGGCTGCGGAAAAACCAGCGCTGATCATCTACCCCGAGACGGCTCTGCCGCTCTATTTTGGCGACCCTCTGTACGCGGCTTATGTCGATTCGATAACCGCCCTAGCGCCAAAGTTAGATACGCCCATGCTGGTAGGCAGCCTCAAGGGGGATTCGCAAAACCGCACGGCCCCGGTCTATAACCGGGCGTTCCTACTCAACGTCCAAGGAGAAGTAGTCGATTACGCCGACAAAGTGCACTTGGTACCTTTTGGCGAGTTTCTGCCCTTTCCATCCATCTTTCAGTATTTGGGAGGACTTACAGCGGAAAGCGGCATCTTCGCCCACGGGGCAAGACACAAAGTACTACGGCTTCCGCGCAGCGACATCTCATTCGGGGTCTTTATTTGCTACGAGTCCATCTTTCCGGAAATCACCCGCGCGCTGATGGCCCAAGACCCAGACTTTCTAATCAACACCACCAACGACGCTTGGTTTGGCACCACCGCGGCCCCTCATCAGCACTTTGCGCAAGCCGTCCTGCGGGCCGTAGAAAGCGGGCGGGCCGTCGTCCGCGCCGCCAATACCGGCATTTCCGGCTTAATTGAACCGAGCGGGCGCATTACCTATCGCACACCGCTTTTTGCCACTGTGGGCTTTGCAGTAGACGTGCCCCTGTACCAAGGACAGACGATCTACACGCGCTGGGGGGACTGGCCGCTTCTGCTCGGAGCCCTCGCATTAACGCTGGTCGCGGTCCGCAAAATTGGAATTAGAAATCGCGGCTGAATACTACCGGGCAATGCGTCGGGTCGTCGATAAAACTCATCCCACGCATACGCCGTTTGGGAGCTTTCGCTCACCATCGTCCCGCCTAAGCCGGACAATCGGGAATATCGACCCACCGCCGCTCGGCTGCGGCCTGGAGGATGGAATCGGCAACGGCCTGCGCCCGCATTCCGTGGTAAAACGAAGGCACGCAATCGCGCCCCTCGCGGATGGCGCTGACGAATTCCCAAGCTTGGTCATAGCGGAAAGTCTGCACGGGATCGCCGACGGACGGATCGCGCGGCGCATTGGGGTGCTTGAGGAACTCGGCGGGCACGGGCTGGCTCTGATAGGGCTCGCCGCGAGGCGCAAAGAGCACTTCGTGCGGCGCGTGCAGGCGATAGACGACCGAGGCATCCTCTCCGTTGAACTCGGCTAAGTCGTGGTCGCCCTTCGGGCCGTACCCCTTGCTCAGCTTGCCCATCTCGAAGACACCTGTGGTGCCGCTTGCAAACTCCGCGATCCACGCGATCCAATCTTCCACGTCCTGCGGTGGGCACGGCTGGCCTTCGCGGGTCTGATCTCTTGGCACCAACTGCTTGGCCGCGCTGCACACAGCCTCTATCGGCCCTAACAGATCCTCGGCAAAATCAATGCGGTGAATGCCCATATCGCCCAGTTCGCCCGACCCGGCGTAGCGCTTATACTGCCGCCAGCCAATGGCGCGTTCTCCCCAATCTTGCAGACGCTGGAATCGGGCGTGACGAATTGGCCCGAGAGCCCCAGTCTGCACCAAGTGGCGGATGTAGTTCATGGCCGGCACAAAGCGATAGGTAAACGCCGTCATGTGGCGACGCCCTGACGCCTTGCCCCGAGCGTATATTTCCCGAGTTTGGGCAAAGTCCATACCTAGGGGCTTTTCGCACAGCACGTGACAGCCAGCGTCTAAGGCTTGGAAGATCAATTCGCAGTGATAGACGTTGGGCACGGCGATGCAGACCGCATCCGGGGCCACCGCATCTAAGAGCGCGTCCAGCCGGTCAAAAGCCGCCTCAATGCCCCATTCCTCTTGCCGCTCTTGCCGCAGCGTCTCGTCTGGCTCGCAGATCCCAGAAATCTCGACCCCGGGAATCAGCCGCAGCCCTGGATAGTGTACCCCCGCACAAACCCCACCTGTGCCGACCAACCCTACGCGCAGTTCATCTTGAGTCATACGACCTCTTTCATTTGCATTTGCATTTGCCTCTCTGTCTCGGCCAACGTATCGACGAGCGCGTGCAATCTCGGCAGATCCTCAGCGGCCACGTCCTCGACAAAAGGCACTACCGGCCCTCCAGCCAGCCCAAACCGCTCCATAGCCGCGTGCAGTGCCGAGCCACTATAGCGCGCCGCTCGCTCACCGCGCAGATCCTCAAACGGCACCATCTGCTGCCGAATCTCTTCCGCACCAGCGCGATCTCCCACCGCAAAACGCTCTAGCAGCGTCAGACTCATGCCGGGGACGAAGTTGGCCATCCCCGAGCTAAATCCAACCGCGCCGGCCTCCATATAGTCGATACAGGGATCCTCGGCCATGCCGCAAACCATGGCCGCATCCTCCCCAGCATCGGCGACGATCCGCTGGAACGCTTCTAAATCGTCAACCGCGTATTTAAGCCCCACCACTTCGTCTAACTTACACAACCCCACTACTTGCTCGACCGGCATAATATCCAGACGGCGCTGATACAGGACCGTGGGCAACTGGGTCTTCTCGGCAATGTCGCGCAGGCCGACGGCAACGCCCCCGACTGAGGCCGGCCCGACGATGGGCATAATCATCACCCCAGCGACGCCTAAAGAGCGGGCAATCCGCCCCATTTCCAGCGCCCGACCATACCCCGGCCCAATCCCCGGCACGACCAATGCCTCTCCGGCTGCCGCCTCCACAAAGGCCCCAACGACGGCCTCGTATTCCTCTAAGGTCATATCGTACACCAACCCCGTGCCGCACGCCGGCATAATAAAATCGACGCCCTGTTCACAGAGAAAGCGCACATTGCGGCCAATTCCCGCCAAGTCAATGCCCCGTTCCACGTCGCGGGGCGTGATCGCCACAACCAGCACATTGTGGCAGTGTTCCTGTTGCAACAT
>JAJEEZ010000655.1:0-11933 GCA_022820705.1 Candidatus Latescibacterota bacterium
ATTAAAATTACCCTCGCTAAATGTGTCTGAATAACTCAACAGCTTCTAAGAGACAGTCTCTCAGCCTAGTCGCGTCGGTCGGTAGTTCTATTGAACTTCGCATGTAATGAGGAACTTCTTAAGCGAGTGGAGACTGTTGCCACGCGCGGCGACGAGATGTTGCAAAGTGTGCCTTCCGGAAGATGCATACAGCAACTCAAAGTTAGACTATATAGACCGCCGGTAATCGGCGCTCATCTGCTGTCCGCGCGCACTCACGATGTGAGCCACGCCCGGTAGTCCGCCACTTCGTAGCGGGCATCGGCCAGCAACCGCTCCGTTTCGCAGATCAGTGCTTCACGCAAGTCCCGCTGCTGTTCGAGGATGGTGTCGACATCTACGCGGCAGGCTGAGCGCCTCAGGATGGCCTTGGCTGTCGTGCACTCATCCTCCGGGACCGGCGCGGCCGGCGAGAGTGCGTCTGGCGACGCTGCGATGACCGGATCGAAGCGAAGGGCGAACGAGACTAAGTCCTCCCGGGCGGCAACCGGATCGATCCGGTACCCATGTGTACTTGCGAGTTGGACGCGACTGGGACCCTGGGCCTGCACCAACGCCGATAGCCACTTGCCAATGGCAGTGATCATGAGAATGAGGAGGTCAGCCTCGCTGCACGTCGCAGGATTGATGGACTCCGCATCCGATTCCAGAAGCTCATTGCACGCTTCGGCGAACCCCTCGCACTTGGCGACATTTTCACGAAACAGCTCGATGAGCCGCTGCTCGGCATCTGCGTCAAACATCCCGCGTCTTATCCTCGTCGAGACCAATAGGAGCCACGGATTGGGGTTTCGGACTTGAAGAGCCATCAACCGCGCCAGCGCATCGTAGACCGATTGCTCCTTCTGCGGCGGGTCGGAAGCAAGCCCGTCGCAGAGGTCGATGTTGACAACATCGAACGGCCCATGCCGTAACGTTCGAGACCACGCGATCGAATTCGGATTGCCGATGCGCCGGAAATCATCGTGAATCACTTCAGACTGCTTATCGACGTTTGGCAGCCGACGTACTTCGTCGAGCGAGATGTTTAGTTGGTCGTGCGCAGGGCTACCGGGCCGGGCTTCCGTGTTGAATCCAAGGAAGCGCAGTGGGCGGTCGTTAGCCCGGCAAATCCGCTCGTATAGGTACCGCAGATCAATCAGGTCTGTACCCGGCAAACCCAGGTAGCGCAGCGGATCCCTTGGTTCCCGCTTCTCGTAGAGGCACAGGAGCAAGGCTGACAACTGTTCGCGGCGTACGAACTGCTTACGTGGCTTGTGCCACGGCTTGAACTCCTTTAGCTCCAACTGCGGGCGCTCATATTCAGAATCCCCGAAGATTTCTGAAGCGAAGTCGTCCTGAACCCCTGGTTGGTCGGTCATTGATCGGACACCTCGAGGATCTGGCGTATCCCGGCAAGGAGCCGTTCCTGTTGCTGGTCGGTCAGGCTGTCAAGGGTTCCGTAAGCGGCAAGGAGCTGGACGATCGTGCGCAGCTTCCGCTTATTTGACTCACCCATGAGCGTGCGCCGCCCCGCGCACTCGCCGAACACCGGTTCGCGCCTGAACCGGTACGTTCCGGGCTCGGGGGGCATTGGATCGTCCACCGCATCAGCGAACTCGACCGGTGGCGGTTCGGCACCTGGATCGTCGGACTCGTCCTGCCATGCTCGGCTCGCGATTCTCGACAGAGTCTCCTCTTCCCCGGCCGCAGCGGCCTGCCGCGTAGCTTGACGGATCTCAGCAGCGATGCGCTTTTGAACTGTCGCCACGCGCCTGAGAGACGCGTGGAGCCACTTCGTGATATATACGGCGTGCGGATGAGCATAGTTGAACGACTCACGATCTATGTTCAGCGCTGCTTCCAGACCCTCCGAGACAAATATCTCACACGAGATTTGCCTGAGCCTCGTCTGCTCGGACACCTGATACCGCAAGAACGTCGGGTCGAACAGGGTTCCGCTTGAACCGTGAACCCGGACGAGAACACCCTGGTGCTCAGTAGGAGCAATCTTCGGTGCCCACATGAGGTATGCCTCGAACTCAAGCGGGCCGCCAGTGAGCTCGGGTGACACGCCCGCGAATTCCTCCCGGCACTGTCCGACGACGAGGATCGGTTTCTTGACTGCGTGGCTCGTCTCGGGGAGGTCGGCGAACACGAGGGGACGAGCGAGCCGCAGATCGTCGACGAGTACGGCGAAATCGCTCCCAACATCGGCTGCAAAGCCGATCGACTTTCTCATGCGAATTGTCTCGTCGTTGGTAAGTTCGAACTCGGCGGGTGTTGCTCTGCCGGACTGCGGGATTTCGAAGAGGTAGAGCTTGTCCTGAAGCGGAAGGTCGAATGGGTTACCCAAGACGTACGGCACCGGAATGGCTAGGCTCAGCTGCCACACCATCCCCAGGTAGTAATCAAAGATGCGTTCGAGCTGGGGGTTGGGTGTTCCTTGATCAACCTGCTGCCATACAGCCTTGACCAACTTCTCGAAAGCGCACTCTGGTCGATCATCGCGAGACCACGGGAGGCTGTCGTAGGCATCGGCATCGCCTTCAAGAACATCGGAGTCGTCCAAGCTCACGCGTCCTATGTGGAAGTCAGGCGGACTGAGGTCCCTCACTTCGCCAGACTCCAGGGCGCGACCGGAATCGACAGCCGCCCACAGGTCACGGCTCTGGAGCGTGTCGCGAGTCTGTGGGCGTAAGTCTGTGATAATGATAGTCGTACCGTGCGAGTCGGCGTCGGCAGCTGGCTCGCGCCAGATCGTCACCAACCCCGCCTCGTACTCTCCTTGCTCTTCCGGCGCGGGCGCACCCTCGTCCGAGTATTGGCGGAGCACTACCGATGCGATCGTCCGGAAGGGTCACCTGCTGTCTTCGTGATGATTTGGAAGCGGTGGGTCAGCTGGGCGACTGAGAAGAGGCCGATCCCTATCTTCCCGATGAGTCGGCGCCCTGATGGGCTCCGAGTAGGGTCCTCGGCTTTGGCTATTCCAAGCTCGGCCCCCTCACGGGACCGCTTCGCACTGCTCCCGATGTGGTGGAGTAAGTTGGCGAGAGCGGCCGGCGTCATGCCCATGCCATCGTCCTCGACAGACAGAGTACGGAACCGAGGCCGATCGGTCTTGATGACTACTTGCTTCGCATCGGCGTCGTAGGCGTTCGACACAAGCTCTCGTATCGCCGATCCCGGCTGCCGGTAAATGCCGTCAGTGACGCGAGCAAGAACCCTTTCGTCTGTCCGGAGGACGGTGTTGACGGGGGACTTGCTGGTGCTGCCCTTGATGTTGGCAGCAAGCACGGCGTCTGTCTCGCGTCGCAACTCGTGCGGCGAGCTCATCTTTCCCCCCAGCTACTGGCATGGG
Source organism: Candidatus Latescibacterota bacterium (assembly GCA_022820705.1). Classification (GTDB taxonomy): domain Bacteria; phylum Latescibacterota; class UBA2968; order UBA8231; family UBA8231. Next base: position 3,380 of record JAJEEZ010000655.1, read on the forward strand.
GACCATCTAGCCCTTGGCGGCGTGAGGGCCGTGCGGCCCCGAACCACGCCGACGAGTGTCGAAGGCCCCTCACTCTTCGGAGCTTCGAGTCCGCCGCTAGCGGGGACGACGCGAAGTAACAGACTTGGCGAGGGTGTTGCCATCTAGTAGCTCTCATCAGGCCGCTCTTTCCGAGTAGGACTCGCCCCTGGGCGAGTCGGCAGTTTCCAGCCATGTTTGGTTCTGCCAGGAGAATCCCGAACGGGCTGACGTCTTCTTCACGCCAGAGAAACGAACGCCCACGCATCTTGAACCAGTTTGCAAAAAAGTCGGCCGGGACCCTCACGCACGTCTCCTTTTGGCGAGCGGTGCGGCAGTTAGGTATCTCTAACCCTTCAGCCAGTAGCATGTGTCTCTGAGGTTTGGGATTGCGACGTGTATCCCAGTCCCTTGGAGATGGCTGCCGCGATCCCCTCGCCGAGGGGCGGGGGCAAGGCATCTGAAATGAGCTGCACTTGCTGGCTGAACGTTCCCTTCAGTTCATAAGAATGGGGAAACCCTTGTAGGCGCATCGCCTCGTAGATTGAAAGGCGCCGGTGCATATTCGGATGTACGTGCACCTCGCGATGGCCGTACGCTACTGTATAGCTGGGTTTGTCCCAGCTCAGGACCCTGAAGCTCCTTCCACGGTGGTCTCCCGGCTCTAACATGCCGTTCGTAAACTTTTTTGACTTTGGAACCATGGCAACGTGGTTCGGGTGATGGGGGACCTCCGATGCATCTAGATCCCTGCGGCAGAAAGCTGGCTCCGGTATGCCCTCAAGTGCAACTCTGGCAGGCGTAGGTTGCTTGTCGCCGTCCGGAGGGTCTAGTTCCAGCTCGGGGTATCGTTCACAGTTAATCCCGATAACGATGATCCTCTTGCGATTCTGCGGAATTCCAAACCTCCCTGCATTGACGACCTTCTCTCGGACGCTGTAGCCGGCTTTCTTGCACAGTCTCTTGAATTGCAGGTAGCGCCTGCGATGCCGCCCTTGCGCGAGGCCGAGTACGTTCTCAAACACGAAGAAGTCCAACCCGAGGCGAGATGTGAATGCCTCTATCACCTTAGCGTAGTTGATGAGAAGCTTGCGCTTGGGGTCTCTTCTTTTTTGATGCACATTTGAAACCGAGAACGCCTGGCAAGGTGGACCTCCAATTATCCCGGCAGGTCCTTCATCCCCGTTGACGCCAATCCAAAGACCCACCAGCTCGTCCGGATCACTTTGGGCTATGTCCAACGGGGCGACGTGGGTGTCCGGTTGGTTCCACCTGTAGGTTTCGACAGCCGCTGGATCTATGTCAACAGCGAGACCCGTTCTGAAGCCCCCATGCTTGAATCCTAGATCAAGCCCCCCAGCGCCCGAAAAGAGGCTAAGCACCGGCCAGGTCCGTTTTTCGACAACTTCAGAACCGGTCTCTCGTAGCTCAGCTTGCATTTGCTCTCAATCGTATTGAATTTCTTGTACACCGGCCATGCTGGGACACCGATATCCCATTCCCGCTGGCATACTCGCACGACGGTACAGAGACAGCTCCGGGAAGCCAAACGTAGTGGCGCAGGCAACGGTTCTGTCCGGCAGCCTCTGGAAAGAGTTCGTGGAACTGTAACTCCAAATGAGGATCCACCTCTTCATGGCCCAGCTTCTACTTGATCTCCCGGATAGCGAGCCATTGTTAGCTCTCGAGTTCGACAATCTCTTGAATTCGTTCGACTGCTGACGTTCCGTCGAATCTCCGGGGCAGCACCATGTGCTTTGCCGAACGTGTGGCCACCGGCAATAAGCGCAACCGTCTCCTCGTCATTCATCGCCATGCGCTTGAACGTCTGGCGAATGTATGCGTTCTCACGTTCCCAAGCAAGAGGCATATGGCGGAAAATTGGACAGGTTTGGGCGTCCACCCTCCGCATACCGAGGACGGGTGGCGGAAGCCCCTGAAACGCGCCGAAATCCTTTACAACAGTACTCTGAGCATTCCCGAACGATTCGGTGCGACGGCAAGCGATTCATCAGGGACCTGCTGGCCCCTTGCGTCCATTTTCAGCGAACTGCATAGTACCGGTGCCTTATTCTTCCTATACATTAATTGAGCTAATTAAGAAAGAAGCAAATCATGTCCACAATCCACTACACAAAATCACTTCCCGTCGTCGCCGAACCCGATGTCCTCGTTTGCGGCACGGGGCTGGCGGGTATTGGTGCGGCTGTTGGCGCGGCGCGGAACGGGGCTTCTGTGATGGCAGTTGACCGCATGGGATTTGCTGGTGGGTTCTTTACGAACATCATCGGCTCGGCGTTCGATGGATTCGTTTACGAAGAGACTGGTAAGCCCGTTGTGGGTGGACTCGTCTTTGAGATGCTCGAACGAATGGGCGTGGTTGAGCCTGGGCAGGCTCCACATCTCTCGTACAACGTGAACGGCGATTTCACCGAGGTCGAAAAGCATCCTGATCGCGTAATTCCGCGCACGGATCCGGAGTTGTTCAAGAAGGCTGCGGATGATGTTTTAGTCGAGTCTGGCGTGAATCTGTTTTTCCATACACAGGTGTCTGACGTGATCGTCAAGGGAAACCGGGTGGACAGCGTCGTAGTCAGTAACAAAGACGGCCTCGTCGCTATACGACCCAGATACGTTATCGATGCCACGGGTGATGCCGATGTCGCCGCCTGGGCGGGATGTCCATACGAGGTCGCCGAGTCGCTTCAGCCGATGAGCTTGCACTTCCGAATCGGTTTTGTTGAACTTACATTTGAGCTGCGTCGTAAATGTGCGGCCGTTCTGGAGAAAGCACGTGCCGCAGGAAAGATCGGCCTTTATGGTGGTCCGTGGCCGGCAACTTTCTCCGGTCGAGACATCTATTTCAATGTGATTCGCACTCCCGGCAACGCAACGAATCCGCAAGACTGGACGAACGCAGAAATCCAAGGCCGACGCGATGCGTGGACCATGTTTGAGCTCTGGAAAGAAGCACTCCCCGAGTTCAAAGACGCCTACTTTTTCACCAGTGGTCCGACGGCTGGAGCGCGAGAATCCAGAAGAATCGTCGGCGATTACGTGCTGACCGGCGACGATATAAGAACTGCGAAACGACAGGATGACGTGGTAGTGCTTGGGGCGTGGAGGATAGACCGGCATCCCAAGGACGCAGCCGGGTATCACGATCAGCCGATCGTACCGCCGTACGATATTTCGTACAGAACGTTGCTGCCGCAGGGCGTAGAGAATCTCTGGGTTGCAGGCCGTTGTCACTCGGCAACTTCAGAGGCCCTGGCATCAAGTCGAGTCACAGCCAACTCAATGGGCATGGGGCAGGCTGCTGGCACGGCCGCGGCGATAGCAAGGGCAACCGGTGTGGATAGCCGTAGCGTGCCGATGGCCGAGCTTCAGGATCGATTGATTGCTGCCGATGTAATTCTCGATCCCGAATCAGCGATGCAGGGGCCATAGCTTTCGGTATATTCTGGAGTAGAGCCGTCAGAGCCTGTTGCGATCCAACGCGGGACGCAGGGTGGCGGCAGCCGTACCGACGGAGGACTCCAATGCGCACCAGAAGCTTCGCTTCCCCCTTCCTGCTGACCTTGGTCTTTGCTGGTTGCGACCGTTCTACGGAACCGGACGCCGGATACCTTGAGATACGAGAAGTGACCGTCGGCCCCACCCTAGCCAAGTGCTACGGCGTGGGCTTGCAGTCATGCATGGTGGTTGACGGCAAGTTCTTCTACGATGGAATCGAAGGATTCGAATACGAGGCCGGCTACGACTATCGCCTGCGGATCGGCAAGTACGATCCCTGGGATGGGAAGGAACCGCCGCAGGACGCCGGTCTGTACGCCTACCGCCTGCTAGAGCAACTGGAGAAGACCCCGGCACCATCCACCCCCGCCACCTTGTCGGTGGGGCCGACGCGGGTGCTATGCGCCCAGAATGACGACTTCTGTCTGGTGGTGGACGGCGCGCCGTACGACGACATGATCACTAGCTTTGAATACGAGGCCGGCCACCATTACATCCTCGAGGCCAACAGGTACGGCGATGGCCGGTACGTGTTGAGTGAGGTCGTCTCGCAAACCAAGGCCGCGGGCACGGAAGAGGAGATAACCATCGAGCCCCACAGGGTCGAGTGCGACGACGGTTATCCCGGGTACTGCAAGGTCGTCAACGGCGTCCCCTTCCGCGGCGAGATCGTGGGCTTCCAGCCCTGGCACAACTACGGCTACCGTCTGCTCGTCGAGAGGTTCAGCATGTTTCCCGACGGTCTGACCGAGTCACCCTATGTTCCGGCCTACGGCTATCGCTGGCTGGAGACGCTTGAGCGCACTCCAATCGATTAATTCCCCCTGACAGACGGCAGGAAAGTACTTTATTTTTCCTATACATTGCAGGCTCTGGTAAAGAAATAGGCGACGATGGATTTTGCAGCCTATTACAAATTGCTAGAGCGCGAGTTGGTTCAGGCCGCGAAGTCGAGGAGGTTTTTATGTTGACAGACGAACAGATACGGCAGTTCCGAGAACAGGGCTATCTCGTTTTTGCAGCCCTGATTCAAGGCGAGCGATTGGCCTATTACAAGCAGGTGTTTGATGAACTGGTCGCAGAGGGATGCAAATTGACCGAGCAGGTACCGCACTGGTCGCTTGAGTTGGACGAGCGCGGTGAACCTCTGGCGGGTTTGTTGCACAAAGTGCAGGGGGTTTGCGTGGTCGATGCCCGCGTGTTGGAGCTGGCGCGTGAACCGGCGATTTTAGACCGCGTGGCCGTATTGATTGGTGAAAATATCGATGTGTTTGGCACCAAGTTTTTTCCCAAGTTGCCCAATGGCGGCACGTCAACGGGCTGGCATCAGGACAATTTTTATTTTGGCACCGATACGGATCGCATTATCAGTTGCGGGATTTATCTGGAAGATTCAGATGTGGAGAATGGGTGCTTGCGGGTGGTGCCCGGCAGCCACCGGATGGGCGAGATTGTCGAGCACCGCAGAAATCCAAGCAGGCATGGCAGTTGGACAGAGGTCGATGAATCGCAGGCTGTGGATGTGGTCATTCCCGCTGGCACGGTTGTGCTGTTTTCCGCCAATCTCCTGCACGGTGCCTATGACAACCACAGCAATCGCACGCGCTATAGCACGGCATGGCATTATATGCCCGAAGAACTCAATCCAGAAAAGTTTCCAAAGGGAATATACGAAGATCGACATGTGGCGTGTAAGCATTGAGAAGCGGGGGCTGGGGGCTGAAGACTGCATAGTACCGATATCGACGCCTTATTTTTCCTATACATAATTCGATCTGTCCAGGAGGAGTCTATGCTTTCACAGGAGCAACTGACGCAATATGACCGAGATGGGTATGTGCTGGTGTCGGGATTGATTCCAGAAGAGACAGTTGCCAATGCGGAAGCTGCGATGTGGTCTGTGCTCAGGATGGATCGGGATGATCCAGCTTCGTGGTCTCCTTTGCCAGACGAAACAGATGGGGTAAACACAATCGTCAGTCAGGGGGTGATTGAACATTTTGGGGTTCAAGATCCCGCGTTATTGGCTTGTTGTACTTCCGCATTTTACGAAGTGCAGAGCCAACTGGCTCGGGAAAATGCAGGTGCATTTCACTGTCAGAAGCCACAACCAGAGGGAGTCTGGGCACGCAGTGTATTTCCGGTTTCGAAAGACTGGGATTATAGCAATGGGCACGTCGATGGTGGACATCGACCTTTCAAGGTCTTTCCTGGGTCATTCCGCGTCTCTTCCCTGACCTATCTCGATTCTGGTGTTGCGCAGGGTGGTGGTACTGCGGTCTGGCCAGGATCGCATCGGAAGCTCAGCAAGGCGGCAGTGCAGAACTCTGACCGGTATCAAATGCTGTCAGATTTTAAGAAGCCGCAACAAAGGTTCGGTCTGGGAGAGCCGATTGAGTTGAGGCCGTCCCGAGGAGATGTACTGTTTTTTCATTATCTGTTGATACACTCTGGATCTCTCAATACAAGTAACAAACCGCGTTTTGCGCTCCGGTTGATGTGTACCTGTGACGCCTGTCGCATCTGGGAAAAGTATGGCAAGTGGAATATCTGGATGCCCTGATGCGGCGATGATCTTCATCATTACATGTCATGCGATTAAACGCGATACGCGAAGATATTTGCCTGAAACTCCGGGATAATAACCGCGCAAATCCTTCCATCCGTTACTCATCGCAATCCTCCAATATCATATCTCGACACAAAATCCCAGATCAAACGACTGGTATTGGAGCCGTCGTAGCTAACATCAAACCAGACATGCCCTCCGTCGATAACTTTATAATGTTCTACAGAAGTATTGTTGTCTCCGTCTGTATAGGAATAATGTTCTATTGCCGTTCCACTATCATCCATACTATTTACTATCGGAGTAGTACTGGTATTATTAAAACTTGTCCAATAAGCAAGCACCTCATCAATTGATGATAATCCCTCAAATTCCCCACCATAAGGGACGGACTTGTCTGCTGTACCGTGAATATTAATCATAGCCGTGGGGTGTGATGGACTACAGTTGTTATATGTTTCCTCCATCATTGTTCCAGCAACAGAACCTATGGCCGCTATTTTATCACTATGGTAGCAAGCAAGCGCATACGTAAAGAAAGCGCCGTTTGAGTAACCACAGGAATATACTCTTGCTAAATCAATGTTATAATTAGAAGAAATTTCATTGATTAATGCTTCCACAAAGCCGAAGTCATCCGCATCACTTTTATTTTCGTCTGATTCTAAACCAGCATTCCAGTGCGGATCTCCATCCAGCAAGGTGCCTTGGGGATAGACCAGAATAAAATTTTCCATGTCTGCCAAAGGCCGCATATCTGCATATTTTAAGTATTGGTTTGCAATTCCACCGAATCCGTGAAAGTTAAGCATTAGTGGAACTGCTGAAGTTCCATCATAAGAATCAGGCACATAGATAACGTACTCTCTTGTTATACCATCGTGGGAAAGCGTTTGTGTAAATAAACCTGTTGTATTTGTAGTGGGTGTATCAAGTGGAGTGTCTTCGTTTTCTGAACAAGAAAATAAGCTTGATAACGCTATAACGGTGACAATAAAGAGTCTTTTCATTGTATTATCCTTTTCACGTCGGATTGACTGGCGATTACCACGGAAGCGAGAACGTCTTTACGTTAGTCATAAACTTCATGGCCTCGATCACGCCTTCCTTAACCCCTAAGCCAGAGTCTTTTACGCCGCCAAACGGAGAGCATTCAATGCGATACCCGGGAACTTGATTGATGTTGACCGTCCCCGTTCGAATGCGGCGGACGCATTCCATTGCGCTTGGCAGGTGATTGGTTACTGCGCCCGAGGAGAGTCCGAACTTGGAATCGTTGGCGACCGCAATGGCGTCGTCGATGTCGGAGACCTCAATGATGGGGGCCAGCGGGCCAAACGATTCCTTCCGAATCATTTCCGCATCGCGCGGGACATCGTCGATTACCGTTGGTTCTACTAGCGCACCACGGCGTCCTCCACCCAGTAGCACTTTCGCACCCTGATCCACGGCTTTGTGGACGCGTTGCTCAAGTAGTTTCGCCGCCGCGTCGTCAATCACCGTACCCACGATGGTATCCGGATCTGCCGGATCACCTGCCCGATACGTGGCCGCTCGCGCGAGGAACTTATCCGTAAATACATTCTTAATTTTCCGATGGACGAGCAATCGCTTCACAGCCGTGCAACGTTGGCCCGAATTGCGAAAACATCCCTCAGCCGCCAGCGTCGCCGCCAGATCGAGGTCCGCATCGTCCAGAATGATCAATGGACTATTACCACCTAACTCCAAGCACAATTTCTTGTAGCCCGCTAGCTGAGCAATGCGTTTCCCGGTGGCTGTTCCGCCGGTGAACGTGACCAATTCAATCCGCTCGTCCGCGATTAATGGCTCGACAACGGTGTCGATGTCCCCGACGAAGACGCTGAGCATCTGCTTGGGCAGGCCGGCCTCATAGAGCAACTCACAAAGCCGAATGGCGGTCAGCGGGGTTTTTTCCGATGGCTTGACGAGCATGGGCACACCCGCCGCGATCGCCGGTGCAACCTTGTGCGCGACTTGATTCAGCGGGTGATTGAAGGGCGTAATGGCAAGTGCTAACCGCACTGGTTCGCGAACCGTAAAGATCTTCCGCTGCTCACCTTTCGGCGACACATCGCCGGAGAATATTTCGCCGTCGTCCTTTAATGCCTCGGCCGCGGCGAATTGAAAAACGTCACAGGCGCGCCCCACCTCGTACTTGGTCTCCCGCATGCACAGCCCGGACTCCATGCGGATCAGGTTGGCAAACTCGTCCGCCCGCTCAAGCAGAAGTTCGCGAGCTCTGGTCAGCACTTGCGACCGATCAAAGCGCGACGATTGTCCGTCAAAGGACAGTGTGCGGTCGATCACGAGGTTGAGGTGATCGCCGTTGATCTTGCTGACCGCACCGGCAATCGAACCATCGTAGGGATAGTGGACGGTCAAAGTATCCGCCGAATCGATTGCTTCTCCGCCTAAGTACGAAGGCAA
>JAJEEZ010000113.1:0-4140 GCA_022820705.1 Candidatus Latescibacterota bacterium
GGCTTGTTCCTCCATCTTAGCCACGTCCTCGTCGCTCAAGTTGGGATCGGCCGCGGCGACCATGGAGTCAACCAAATCGAGCTTGGCGCGGCCCGTTGATAGCTCGGTTTTGCCAGCCTCCATTGGCCCGCCCGAGACGAAGATCGCCGGGATGTTGAGCCTGAGCGCGGCCAGCAACATGCCCGGAGTGATCTTGTCGCAATTGGAGATGCAGACGAGGGCGTCGGCCTTGTGGGCCTGCACCATGTACTCGACACTGTCGGCGATTAGCTCGCGGCTCGGCAGGGAGTAGAGCATGCCGTCGTGGCCCATGGCAATGCCGTCATCTACGGCAATGGTGTTGAACTCCACGCCGTAGCCGCCGTGTTGGTCGATCACTTCCTTGACCTTCTGGCCGATGGGGTGAAGATGCACGTGCCCGGGCACGAACTGGGTAAAGGAGTTGGCGATGGCGACGATGGGCTTTTGGAAGTCCTCGGTCTTCATGCCAGTGGCGCGCCACAAGGCACGCGCGCCGGCCATGCGCCGCCCCTGCGTGGTGGTACTGCTGCGAAATGATTGCATAAAAGCTCTTTCAAAAAGCTGCCGTCTGGCAGCGGGTTTTAGGTAGTAAAATCAATTTCTAGCGCATCTCCCAAAGGCACGTAGCCGATTTTCATATAGATGCTGTTGGAGGTTGGATTGGCTTGATCGGCAAATAGGCTGCAAAACGAATAGCGCTCGGAGAGCAGTTTTTTGGTCAGCGACGCGACGCACGAAGTGGAGTATCCTTTGTTGCGCTGCTCGGGCGGCGTGTACACCGCGGTGACTGTTATGCCGTTTCGCATTGGGCGCGTCGTTTTGGCAATAGAGACCGGCCCATTGCAATCCCAAATGTACAGTTGTTTGTCGGCGATGAATCGCTCGGCGCTTCTCTCGGCCTTGTCGAGATCGGCTGGTTCCCCTAATGCCTCTTGCGAAAAGGCGTCTATCCACTGCGCCATGAGCGGATGGTCGTCCATGCTGGCCAAGCGCAACGCCCCCGCCGCAAGGGGCACGTCGGCGACCGCGCGCGTCTCAAATACGCGCATCCGCATGGTTTCCTTAGGTGCTGCGCTTGGTACGGCCTTGGCCCAGCAAGCGGCAAAGGCTTGCGCTTCGGACGCTGGTCCGACAACGCCGGGGATGGATACATCCGTTTCAAGTAGGTCGCGCACGAGATGGGCGATAGCCCCATTGATATTCGCAACGAATTTGCTGAGGATGATTCTCCTCGGCGGCGTCATTACGGCTGCGCCGATCGCGTTGTTTTGCTCCAAGACGCTCAATAATAACGGTGGCTCAGGCCCGTAGCACAGGGGATCTTTGGCGAGCGCGTATGCGAGGCCGATTGGCAGGTTGTTTTCGCTCTCGTGTACTTCGAGGCAAGCACCTGCAAGCTCAATCAGCTCGCTGGCGTCGGCGTGGTGTATTATTTCGACCATCTAAAAAGCCTGACCAATGGAAAAATAAAAGTGCCGCCGCTCATACAACCGCCACCACCACTGTTTCTCGTCAGATCTGCTGTCGAGGGATCCATCGTTGAAAGCTATGTCGAGCCGGAGGGGAAATCCCAAGACGTAGCGCAGCCCCACTCCATAGCCATCGACCATGTTCCACAGGGTTGCTTGGCTTGGTTTGCGCCAGACCTGCGCCCGATCCCAAAAGCCAACGAGGCCGAAGTTTTTTCGCTGATAGCGCAATTCCCCACGCATATTCAGGCCGAGGCGTCCGCCGCCCGGTGCGTTTATGGTTTCGTGCTCGACACCGCGCAGGGAACCCTCGCCCCCGTATGATCTCCAGTACTTCTGCGGCAGTCGCCGTCCCTCGCGCAACGAAGCTGCCCCTCCCCCTTGCAGGGCTAGGGCCAATATCAGCCGACGCGAGAGTGGCTGATAATATGCGAATGCGGCTTCGCCGTCGATCACATAGGTCTGATGCTGCCCCAGAATGAACGAGGAGGCGTAGAGTCCGGTCAACTGCAAGAGTGCGCCGCGCGTGGGGGCAAAGGGGTCGTCGCGCGAATCGCGCAGAAACTCGGTTTTCAAATTGACCGAGCGCTCGCGTTCGGTCAGAATCCGCAACCAGTCCGTCGTTACTGGAATTTTGCCGTCGCTGTAGTCTATGAAGTCGTCTTGGGCGAGGAAACTGCCTTCAGAGTAATCAAATTCGTCGTCATCAAACAAACCTTCCGCGTCGGTTGTCTCATTGCTGTCGGTTGACTCGCCGCTGTCGGGTTCTCCTTCATCTCCGTCGTCCCGGTAGGCGATGTGCTCGCTTGGATCGGGCCGGATGCGCGAGTCTTCCCCGCTAAGGGAGACTTGGGCGCGGTAAATTTCGCGCCAGCCTTTGGTGAGCGTTGCTTCAGCTTTCCACAAGTGCTCGACCGAGAGGTAGTCGAAGGTGGACGCGCTGATGTACCTTCCTGCCCTCTCTTCCCCGGCAAAGAATAAGATGCCTCCGAGTACCGAATCGTTAGCCGTCAAAAGGTCGAATTGCCGCTGGTCGTTCGGGTTGCCGAAGTCCGTTTTCTCGTCCCATTCGTCGGTGACCCCTGCCGACAGCACCAAGTCAGCCCCCATGCCAAGCAAGTTGCGCTCGGTAAAGGACGCGGTGACGCCCTGTTCCGGCTGTCCCCAACTGGCGTCGAGGCTTAGCCGAGCACCGCGACCTAGCCAGTTGTTGTGCTGCACGACCCCAGTCACGCGCGGCTCTTTATTGCTGAATAGAGCTTCGGTACTTAGGGAAATGCGCTTCCTTTCTGTTAGGCGAACCACGACTGGCTGCAAGCTGTCGCCCGTCTCGGGAGTGAACAAAAAGACCGAGCGAAACAGGCCGGTTCTCGCTAGTTGCTCGCGGCTTTTGGCTAGCTGTTCGGGATTGTACAAGTCCCCCTGCTCAAATTGCAGATAGTGCTCGATTAGTTCCCGGCGCGTGTATAATTGGTCGAGGTTTTCGATCTCGACGGCACCGAAGTACATCTTGCGCCCGGGATCGATGTGGAAGACAACCTCGGTGTTGCGGTTGGCGCGGTCGTCCCCCACCCACTCGTTGTGCACTGCAGCGTGAGGATAGCCCTTTTGATTGAGGAAGACCTGTAGTTGGCGCTCGTCTTCGAGCACCTTGCCGTAGTCGAGGGGCGCGCCGGCGCGCAAGCCGACCTGAGCGCGCAGGGTGTCGGCCACAAAGGGGGCACCCCCTACGAGGGTTAGGGCGCGCACTGTCCACAGCGCACCGCTGTCTATTTCAAGGTGAATGTGGACTCGGTTTTTGGCGTCCAAGCGCAGGAGCTTGCGGACGATCTTGGCGTCGCGATAGCCCTTGCTGTAATAGAGATTGACCAGTCCGGTCAGATCGTTTTTGAAGAAGCGACGGTGGAAGCGCTTCCCTTCTTGGGTCAGCATGGCCGAGCGCAAAAGATCGCCTCTGATGCGCTTGTCACCTCGGTGAATGAAGCGTATCTGAGCCACCTTGTGATCATCGGCTTCGCGGGCCGATATTTCGCGCAGATCGCCTTGGGCCAAGGCCGTCCCAACAAGGACCAGACAGAGCACGGCGGCGAGCGCACTCATCGGAATTCTCGCTTCAGGCCGATGCCTAGCCCATAGTGATCATACTCGCTTTGCGCCAAGCCGACGATGGTTAGAAAGGACTTGATTTTGTGTTCGACTCGCACCTCTCCCTCTTCCATCTCTTTTAGCATCGCTTCGTATCGCACCCAGAGGGGTAGGGGCAACCCACCGATGTACTTGCCCGCACGCAGGGCGGGAGACCCAGGCTCGGCCCCGGCGATCTCACTCGATGGCAGGACCGTGAATTCATTAAGACCCACCTTCTCGATCTGCTTGCTCAAAAGCTGGCCGGCGGTGGTGCCAAAGACTGCGGCGGCTGTGCCAAGGGCCTCAGAGGTCGAGCCAAAGGCTTCAGCGTAGTCAGGGTCGGCCATGTTAAAGGCCAGTAAGTTGACGGTACGCCTAGTACCTAGCGTCTCCGAGTTCTCGTTATCAATTGGTTCTGCGGAAAGCCGCGGCGTGATTTTCTGAGCCGGCCCTTGCAGCGTCAAATTCGCGATGTATTTCGCATCGTCTTGAATGTCTTTGATTTCCTCGGTCTTAGCCTCTA
>JAJEEZ010000389.1:0-11746 GCA_022820705.1 Candidatus Latescibacterota bacterium
GCAGGGGCAACTTCAAGGAGCCCGGCTACGTCGAGGCTATGCTCATGGAGCAACTCGCCGCCGCCGAACGTCGGTCAGAGGTCGTCTCCGAGTTCGCCACAGCCCCTGGACGTTTTGCCGCTCTGCTGGAGGCTCTGCACGACCAAGCCGGGCAGCCGGTGGCCGTGCTGATCGACGAATACGACAAGCCGATTTTGGATGCCTTGGAAGTGCCGGAGGTCGCCCGCGCCAACCGCGACTTTTTGCGCGGCCTCTACGCGGTCATAAAGGACTGCGACGCGTACGTGCGCTTCACGTTCATCACCGGGGTGAGCAAATTCTCCAAGGTCAGCCTGTTTTCCGGCCTCAACAATCTAAAGGACATCACCTTGGACCCGCGCTATTCGGCCCTCTGTGGATACACTGAGGCGGACTTGGATACCGTGTTCGCGCCGGAACTGCCGGGCTTGGATCGGGACCAGATCCGCGACTGGTACAACGGCTACCGTTGGCTCGGCGACGAGAGGGTGTACAACCCATTCGACATCCTCCTGCTGTTCGACAGCCGCGAGTTCAAAGCCTATTGGTTTGAGACCGGTACGCCGACGTTCCTAGTCGAAACGCTGGGCAAACGCCACGTCAGTTCGTTGGAGTTAGGTGAGATGGTCGGCAGCGACGAGTTGCTCTCGACCTTTGACGTCGATCATATCGCCACCGAGGCCCTGCTGTTCCAGACCGGCTACCTGACAATAACCGACGCCGAGGAACTGGGCGGCAAGCGGCTCTATCAGTTGGGCTATCCCAACCGGGAGGTGCGACAAAGCCTCAACGAGAGCTTGCTAAGCTACTTGGTGCAGGACTCGACGCGGCAGATGGCCAACAGCATCCGGCTCTACCGGCTGTTGGAAGCCAACGACTTCGCCGGGCTAGAGACGCTGTTTCACGCCTTCTTCGCCAGCATTCCCTACGAGTGGTACACTAACAACGACATCGCCGGGTACGAGGGTTACTACGCCAGCGTGTTCTACTCCTATTTCGCTGCGCTGGGATTGGACATCACCGTGGAGGACAGCAGCAGCCACGGTCGCTTGGACATGGCGGTTTTGTTCAACGGCCATGTCTATCTGTTTGAGTTTAAGGTGGTCGAGCTGGCGTCAGCGGGTGCGGCGCTGGCGCAGCTAAAGGAGCGGCGCTATGCGGATAAGTATCGCAGCTTGGGGCAGCCGATTCACCTGATTGGCGTGGAGTTCAGCAAAGATGAGCGCAATGTCGCGGCGTTTGACGTGGAGCGGGCGTGAGAGTATCTATTTAAGGCGGCCCGCGAAAACCTCAGCGAACCGCTCTTCGGCAATGCCCCCCAAGCGCTGCGCCATGCGCTCGAATGCGTCGCGGCGATAGTCCCAATTGCCCCACCGTGCCACCTGCTCCAGCCAATCGCACAGGTGGATCGTCACTAGGTCTTTGAAATCCTGTTCGTCCATCTCGATGGAATCGCCAGTCAGGCGGTCTTGGAGCACGTAGGGAGCACCGTGATGCTCCACTGCGGCGTCGAAGGTATCGCGCACCATGGCGCAATTGACGTACGCCAAATATTCAGCCCTCTCGCCGATAAGCGCCCTCACTTCAGCGCGGCGCTCGACGGGCAGGGTAAAATCCTGGAAAATCTCAGTGCCGTATATGGAGTGAAAGAGCGCGGCGTGGCACATCACATCGTCGCCCCCCCATTTCTTCATATCGCCGTGCACGCCGATGCAGTGGGCCAAGTAGGTCTTGTTGGTATGCCCCACGTTGGCAGCGCCAATCTCCCTAAAAAATGCAGTCATTTCTTTAAAACTAGCAGTCATAACGTCGTCCTATGCGTTTGAGGATTGGATCGGCCGGTCGGCAATCGGCAGATGGAGCAGCGCAGCCACCACGCCGAGGGCAATAGCCAACCACCAGACCGAATCGTACGACCCAGTCGAATCGTAGAGCCAACCAGCCAGCCAGACGCCCAAGAAACTGCCAGCCTGATGACTGAAAAAGACAATCCCGTACAGCGTTGACAAGTACCGCGCCCCGAATATCTGCGCCACAGTCCCGCTGGTCAACGGCACAGTCGCCAGCCACAAAAAGCCAATCAGGCCACCGAAGAGCAGGGCGGAAAAGCTGGTCAGGGGGACGAAGAGAAACAAGCCGATGATGAGTCCCAACGTCAGATGCAAACCGAGCGGGCCGCTGCTAGTCGGCACCAGCAGGCACCCAGCCGCGTAGAGCAGCGCGCCCCCCAGCACGACCCACCGCGCCCCATAGCGATCGGCGATCATCCCGAACAAGGGCAGGCCGAAGACCACGTTTTGCAGCGCTATGGCCAAGCTGAACACTTCGCGCCCCAGATCCAAGCTGTCGCTAATCGGCTGTAGAAAGAGGCCAAACGACTGGCGGATCCCCATGCTGGCGAGGACCGTCAACGCACTGAAGAGCACGATGATCGTCGTCTGGCGATTCGCAGCGGCCATGAAAAGTAGTATAGCCCTTGTCGCACCCGGAACAAGGGGCTATGTTTCGGCGCAAAACCTCAAAGGAGTAAACCTCAATGACCGCACAAGAACGACCCGTCGTCTTCGTCTCGCTCACCGGCGACGAAGCCATTAAGCTCTACGACCTCGACCCCCAATCGGGCGCGCTGGAACTGCGCGCCACCAGTCCATCACACGGCCCGTCGGGCGCGCTCTTTTTGCATCCGTCGCGCCCCGTGCTCTACGACGGCCATGTCGGGGACTCAACCCTCGCTAGCTTCCATCTCGATACCGCGTCGGGGGAATTGACCCTGATCAACAAGGTGGACACCAGCCTCGACACCCCTGCTCACCTCATTACCGACTCCGCCGGTCGTTTCCTCCTCACCGCTTATTACACCGGCGGCGGCGTCACAGTCCACCGCTTAGACGACGACGGAGCCATCGGCGATCTCGTCCAGCGCATCGACACCGGCCCCAAGGCACACGCCATCCTGCTAACCGAAGGCGAGCGCTTTGTCTTTGTGCCCCACGTCTATCCCAACAACAAGACCAGCCAGTTCCGCTTCGACGCCAGCACCGGCCAACTCTCGCCCAACGATCCGCCCGTACTGGTTCCGCCGGAAGGTGAGCCTGGCCCCCGGCACATCTGCTTCCGCCCGCTCGGCGACGTCGCGTACATCGTCAACGAGCAGGGCAACACAGTCACCGCCCACCGCTTCGACCCCGAGCGCGGCACCCTCACCATTTTCCAAGACATTTCGACCCTGCCCGCGGACTACACCGAAGGCGGGCACACCGCCCACGTCGAAGTCCATCCCAATGGCCAGTGGTGCTACGCATCCAATCGCGGCCACGACAGCATCGTCGGCTATAACATCGACGCCGACGGCGCACTCAGCCCGTTTGGGCACTACCCAATACCGGCCAGCCCGCGCTCGTTCAATATCGACCCGACTGGCACGTACCTGTACGGCGCAGGAGAAGCCGCCGATCGCATGACCTGTTACCAAATCGATGCAACCAGCGGTGCCCTACAGCCCATCGCGGATTACGAAGTGGGCAGTCAGCCGTTTTGGGTCATGGTGACAACGCCTTAGAGGCCGTGTATCTGCGCTCATCTGCGAACATCTGCGGATCGTCTTAATCCAGCCCAAGCGCCTCGTCGATGTCTTGCTGATAGGCCCGCACGGCTCCGCTCATAATCTCCTCTATGGACAGCGAACGCCCGGCGTGCGCCGACTCATAGGCCCCCACAATCGCCGCCACGGCCTGCATCCCGCCGAAACCATCCACTTCGGGTTGGCCGCCGGTGAGGATGGCTTGGGCAAAGTCGTGGTACTCAATGGCCAAGTGCCGGGAGTCGATTTCGTAGAAGGATGTTGCGGAAGGATCGTATTCTATGCCGTCGGCACCAAAGAGGCGCTCGGTGATCTCGTCGAGGTGAAAATCCGGCAGGAGCGAGAGGATTTCGCGGCCTTTTAACTCCTTGCCTTCCAAGCGCAGCACCACGGGCCGACCATTGCGGTCGCCGGGAGAATAGAGCGCGCCCCAACGGCCGTGGACGCTGCGCTCCCTTCCCCGACCGCCGCGTCCCGCCACCAACACGAGCTGCGCCAGCGCACCAGACCGCATCCTGTATAGCGCGACGACGGAATCCTCGCCCGTTGCCTCCACACTCTCGGGATAGGTCTTGGCCCGCTCGCGGTAGGATTCGAGGGGGTGATCGTCGTAGCCTTCTGGCCGGCGCCGCACCGGCTCGACGATGAAGCCACCACCGAAGACCTGCGCGTAGTCCCCCATGTAGTACTGGATGATGTCGCCGTAGTGGACGCCCATGTCCAAGCCAATGGCCCCCTTTTCCTTGAGATGGCGCCAAGGCGTAATAGTTATGCGGTCGCTGCCGCCAGCCGACGCCTGTATCATCAAAAAGGGATCCCCGAGCAGGCCAGACTCGACGATGGCCCGCGCCAAGCGGTTGGGCGGGTCGCGGCGGTAGTTTTCGGCTGTGGCCAGCACGGCATTGCCGGTGCGGGCCGCGTCGATCATGGCTTGGCAGGCGCGCATGGTAATGCCGAGGGGCTTTTCCACCAGCGCGTGCTTGCCAGCCAACAGAGCCGGTACGGCCACCTGATGGTGCGTTGAGCCGTCGGTAACCACATCGACGGCTAGGATATCATCGCGCTTGAGCATCGAGTCCATATCCGTAAAGATCAGCGGCTCGCGTCCGAACAGCCGCTGCACTTCGCGGGCGGCAAACTCGGCGTTCGCCCGATTCACATCGCAGACGGCCATCAATTCGACATTGCCAACGCCGCTATCTTCTAACACCTTGTAGGCCAAGATGTGGCGATGGCCCATGCCGCCGCAGCCGACGACGCAAAGCGGTACTTTTTCCATAATAGGGTCTCCTGTTGTGTATGCGGAAACTCGTGCGCGGCTACGGGCATTGTCAAGGGGAAGGCAAAACGCGAGAGGAACACTTTGCTAAAACGTTCTCCACCGATCATAAAGGGATGCACGCCCAAGGCACTGATCGTCGGGCTGCTCGGTGCCCTTTGCATGGGCCTCGGCTCGACCTACAACGATATGATCATCAAAGGCTCCGGGCTAGCCGTGTGGAACCTGACCCCTGGGGCGACTTTTCTCTTTTTTGTGCTAGTCATCCTCTTAAACCCGCTCTTGCGATTGCTGCATCCGCGCCTGCCCTTGCAACGCGGCGAATTGGCCGTAGCCTTCTTCCTGATCCTGCTGGCCAACACCTTGTCGGGCCGCGGCCTGCCCGCGCAACTCCTGCCGGTAATCACTGGGGCCTATTACTACGCCACGCCGGAAAACGGTTGGGCCGAGATCGTCCAGCCCTACATGCCCGATTGGCCGGTGCCCCAAAGCCGCGACGCCATCTGGGGCTTTTACGAAGGCGACCCGACCGGGGCCGTGCCGTGGGCAGTCTGGGCGGCTCCTCTGTTGTACTGGGCCGTGTTCGGCCTAGCCCTCTTTCTGGCCATGGTGTGCCTGATGGTAATCGTGCGCCGACAATGGGTAGAGCACGAGCGCCTGGCCTATCCCATGGTCCAGCTCCCCCTAGCCATGATCGCCGACGACGAACGCGGCCGGATCATTAAACCCCTATTCCGCAGCGGATTGATGTGGATGGGATTTGCCGTCCCCTTCGTCCTAGCCTCGATCAACGCCTTGCACAACTACTTCGTGATCATTCCCACCGTCAGCACCTCGCTTGGCGGCTTGTCGATGTTCCGCGGCGCGGTGTCGCTGGGCTTGAATCTAAATCTGTCGATGGTCGGCTTCTCCTATTTCATCCCGCAGAACATCGCCTTGGGCTTGGTCTTTTTTTACATCGTGAATGTGGTGCAGCGCGGGCTGTTGGGGATGCTGGCTTGGGGGGGCAAGGACGAGACCATGGGCGCGTACAGCCAGTACACCGACCCGATCATCATCCACCAAGCCATGGGCGGCATGATCGTCTTGGTCTTGGGGTCGTTGTGGGTGGGCCGACGCCACCTTGGGAACGTGCTGCGCAAGGCGTTGGGCCGCGCGCCAGAGGTAGAAGACGCCGATGAAATCACCTCCTATGGCGTGGCTGTGTGGGGAGCCGTGGCCAGCTTCCTAGTGATGGGTGTCTGGCTGTGGCAATCCGGCATTCCGCTGCCCTTTGTTCCCCTGCTGCTGTTCGGCGCATTTGTCGGGTTTATGACCATTGCCCGCGTCGTCGCGCAAGGTGGGGTCGCGTCCATGTTTCCGCCGACCAACGGACCGGACTTTGTCGTCGCCAATGTCGGAGGCACCGTGTTGGGCACTAAGGGCATGGCTGGCATGGCCTTGAGCTATGCCTGGAGCGTGGACACCTTGATCCTGATGATGAGCGCCTGCGCTAACGGCCTGAAGCTCGTCACCGAAATCAGCCTACCCCAGCGCCGCCGCCTATTTGGGGCCACTGTTGCGGTAATTGTCCTGACGCTGGCCTGCGTCGTCTCCTTAACCCTCTATCTAGGCTATCAATACGGGGCCATTAATTTGTCGCGATTTTACTTTGATAACGTCGCGCAATATCCCTATCGGTTCATGGAGAAGAGCATCCTCAATCCATTCGAGCCGCGGCCGAGTACGTGGATGCACATCAGCGTTGGCGCGGCCATTATGGGCGGGCTGATGGCCGCCCAGCACCGATTCCTGTGGTGGCCTTTCCACTCGCTCGGATTCCCGATTAGCTGCGTCTTCGGCTCGATGTGGTTCAGCGTGTTTGTCGCTTGGCTCATCAAAAGCGTCGTACTCAAATACGGCGGGCTGACGCTGTTGAACCGCCTCAAGCCCTTCTTTCTCGGGTTGGTCTTGGGCGAGGCTGTAGCGGCCGGGACTTGGATACTCATCGACTATGTAATCGGCATGCAGAACAATTATCTGGGCGGGATTGTGTTCCAGTGAGGTGCGCTTGAACGGCGCTGTTGAAACGGCTATCTTATCCGCCCAAACAAAGGCCCAACCCCATGATGACGCCCGACCAACGCTACTTCTTCGATTTAAGAGGCTACCTCCACTTGCGCAACGTGCTCAGCCCAGAGGAACTCGCGCCCGCCCAGGCGGCAGCCGACCGCTACATCAACATGCCGCCCGAAGAGTGGCCGCCCGAATTCGGCGCGGACCTCGAGCGCCGCGACCTCACCGGCTATCAGCACGGCTTTGCCTTTGACAAAAGCCTCGAAGTGCTCACCCGGCACCCTACTACTTGGCCGATCCTCATGGAATTCACCGACCGTCGGCCGCGCCTCAACGGCGGCACCCTCGGCTATAACCGCCACGGCCACGGCTTCCACTATCTGCACGCCGGATGGCAGCCGTCCAAACAGCCCGATGTGCGGCGCTTTTACATCCAAGACGGCCAAGTCCGCTGTACGGACTTTATTTTCTTTTTTTATTTGAGCGATGTCTTCCCCGGCGACGGCGGCCTCATCGTCTTACCCGGCTCGCACAAGGCCCACTTCGGCCGGCCCCGAGCGATGTTTTATTTAGGTTCCGAAGACGACGAGAACAGGGACTACGTCGCCGATACCGTGCCCCCGGGCGTCCACAATGTCTGCGCCCGCGCCGGCGATGTGGTCATCATGCCCGAACACCTCATGCACGGCGCGCTCACCTGGAAGCCCCGCGACCGCGACCGCCGCTTCCTCATTCTGCGCTACAACGTCCAGCACATGCTCACCGGCCAGCGCCGCCCCTTTCCCGAAGCCATCCGCCAACGGCTCGACCCCGAGACGATTGACCTGCTCGAATTGGCCCCGTACTACGAATACAAAGACATCGTCAAAAAGCGCGAAAACATCGACTAGCCCGAGAGTCAGATTCTATGGGGTCAAAACAAAACATTGAGAACCTGAGCTTCCGCGCGCGCGTCCCCGTCTTCGACGCCAACATCGGCGTCGGCCACTGCCACGACCGACCCTCGCCGTTTGCCGATGTGGCCGGCCTGCGGGCGGAAATGCAGCGCCACGGCGTAGAGCGCGGCCTGATCTACCATCTCCAAGGCGAAACCGTCAGTGCGATTGAGGGCAACGAGGCTCTGCGCGCTTGGCTTGGCGACGGACTCGTCCCCCAATGGGTCGCCGGACCGAGCGCAGACTCTTTGGCGCAACTGCGCGCGCTCCACGCCGCAGGCGAAGTCACCAGCGTCCGCCTGCACAACACCGAGGCGAGCCGCGTCCCCTTTGCCGACTGGATCTACGGCGAGTTGCTCGCTTGGCTGGCAGCCGAGCGCATCCCCCTGTGGATTTCGCTGGCCGACACGCCGGTCGCCGAAGTCATGGAAACCTTGCGCCGCTTCCCAGATTTACACGTAGTACTCCTCGGCGCGCACTACGTGCATTCCCTCGCCTTGCGCCCCCTGCTCAGGGCACTGCCTCAAGCGTCGCTGGAATTGAGCCGCTTTGAGAATTTAGGCGGTATCGAGTCCCTGATCGGCGAATTTGGCATAGAGCGCTTCCTCTACGGGTCCTACTACCCGCGCTATGCCATGGGGCCGATGCTCTTTTACCTGCACCACTTGGCCATTGACGACGACGCGCTCGCGGCTTTGACCGCGGGCAATCTAGAGCGCATTCTCGGAGGAGCCGCATGATCATCGACTTTCACGGCCACGTAGGCCGCTGGGACTCCCTCGACATGGTCGATGACCCGGCCGCGATGCTGCGCGCCATGGATGCGGTGGGGATCGACAAAAGTTGCGTCTTCAACATCTTCCATCCCGAAGGCAAACCCGGCAACGATCAAACCGCAGCTTTCGTCGCCCGCCACCCCGACCGCTTCATTGGCTTTGCCTATGTGTGCCCCACCTGCCCCGACACCGTGCGGCCCGAACTGGAACGGGCCATAGACGAACTCGGGTTCCGGGCGATTAAAATCTACCCGCCCTATACGCCCTTTCCACTCGACGACCCGGCTTGGGATCCAATCTACGACTTTGCTGCTGAGCGCGGCCTCGCGGTCATTGCACACACAGGCGGCGAGCCAACGGCCGCGCCTGCCCAATTCGGTCGCGCAGCCGAGCGCTTCCCCAACGCCCGCTTCGTCGCCGGCCACTCCGGCAACACCGAGCCGTATCGCAGCCAAGCCATTGCCGCGGCCCAGCGCCTGCCCAACTACTTCCTCGAAACCTGCTCGACCTTCCGCACCCCAGGCGTCATCGAAGAGCTGGTGGCCAAGGCCGGGGCCGACCGCGTGCTCTTCGGCTCGGATACGCCCTTGATGGATCCCCGCCCCCAGCTCGGCAAGATCATCACCGCGGCCATTGACGACGACGCCAAGCGCCTCATCCTCGGCGAGAACGCCCGCGGCCTACTCGGGCTGTAAGACGCAAAAAGCCCGCCTGCCACGAGGGCAAGCGGGCCTTCTTTGCAAAGGGTGTGGAACCAGATATTACTGCTGGTACTGATACTTAATCCGGCCCCAACTCTGCCCCTCGACCGCAGTCGGCTCGCCCCAATCAATGGTGTCATCCATCGGGGAGATGAGCAGGTCCTGCGAAGAGTGACAACAACTCGTCGGAGTAGTAGCCCACATGCCGACGCGGTTGTCGGCATCGCCGGCGCTGTCATCTACGTCGCTGACGAAAATCGAAAATCCGATCACCTCGCCCGCGGTCAGGTCGTGCTCAATTACCTGATCTTCCGTGATGTTTTCCTCGGTGGGCTTGGGATACGAATCAATGGCAATCGTGCGGAACTCGTAGATGTACGTGCTCTCGCCGTATTCCTCGCCCTCAAAACTATAGGTGCAGTAGTACCAACGGCTGCCGTTGGCCAACAGCGTCGGGTTCTCGACGTCGGCGCTACTGACCGCAGCGGTTTGCAGGGCTGGGCCGAAATTGCCGTTGAGCGGCGGGAACGCGAACGAGTATTTGTGGTGCGTCACCACGTCTTCGGGCTTGGGCAAGTAGTCGTGACGCGGATTGAACTCGATCTCAATGCTGTCGTCCCACCAATAGGAGCCTAAGTCTTGGCGGGTGATCGTGTGTTTGTTGTCGAAGATCCGCGTCGTCACGTACAGCTCGTTGCGCGAATCGTTCCAACCCAAAATGTGGCGGATCTGCATCGAGGCCGGATCCATGCCGCCACGCGGCACATCGTCGCCAGCAAAGCCGTGCACCGAAAAGAGCCTCGAACTGGGAATGGCGTACACTTCGAGCGGCACAGCCGACCAATCGTCGTCAAATCCGTCGATGTTCGGCACATTCGCATCGGGGAACTGCACGGCGAGGAAGACCTCGCCTGGGGGTTCGTGCGCCCCGGCGGCTAGCGCAAAAGCCAATAGCGCGATTGCCGTCAGGCCACAGGTAAAAAGGCGTTTCATAACTACCTCCTTGGGTAGGGTGGCGATGAACAACTAGATTGCAGACGACCTACTAATCCGCAAATGTAGTCAAATGATTCGCCAAATACAACCAACTATTGCAAGACAGACGGCCAGCGCAGAAGGCATGACCGTTATTGAACGGTCCACGGGACAGTGCCCGGCGTTTGCAGACTCAAAACTACCGGTTGAGCATCAATGGCTTTCAACTTCTTGCGTAGCTTCGAGAGCACATCGGCGGGATTGATCGCCTGTGGCCGAAGCGACGAAGTTGCAACCGCCTGCTGTTCGAGGTGCAAGGCGACACGCCACCGTCGTTTTGCCAGCGCACGTTCTGCCAGCCGGCGCTCGTCAGAGTCGCCGACGTTAGCACTCGCGGCCGCCAAACCCGCTAGCGTGTCGCGGACTTTGCTCGCCACTTCATCGCCGAGATCACTCGGTTTCGTCCTCGGGTGCTGCCGATAGTCCTTTATTTCGATCAGCCAAGAGACACCTTTTTGGAGGCAGAGGATATCGATTGCCTTCGACCCCCCGGCGGTGGACTGGAACCGTTTGCGATAAAACTTCCAAGCATCGTATTTGGTAACTTGGCAGTGAGCCGGAAATGAGAATTTGAGACCGCCTTCCTCAATCACGGTCATGGCATGAACACCTTGAGAAAACGATCCGATTGCTCCAGTTCCTCGTCGAGCAATAACAGCGGCTCAACGCCATCAATCTCGCTGGACTGGGAAATTTCTGCGCCACCATCATCCACTCGGCGCAGCGCGAAGTAGCGCTGCTCAACGCGCTCGAACTCTTCATGCTTGGCGAGGATTTCGAATTCTCTAAGTAGGAAGAGGTTGTGCGTTGCAACAAACACCTGCACCCCTGCACCACAGATACGGAGAATCGCCTTCGCGACTTCGCGAATCAGCCTCGGATTGAGGTTGGACTCGGGCTCGTCCCAGAACAGGGCACCTTGGTCGAGTAGGGCCCCGGTGGTGATCAGCCGCGCCAGCATGGCGAGCTTGCGCCAACCCTCGGCGACCAAGTGCATCTCCATAGTGCCAACACCAAGGCCGGACTGCTTCAGGTAAAAACGACCATTGCGTTCCAAGGCGACCTGCCCGATCTGTTCTTCCAAGGCCCCCAGCATGCTCGTGAAAACCTTACTGCGAGGCCCCCGCACCGTCGGCGAGCCGAGTAACAAACAGGTGTCCCGCCACGTTTCCTCGAATTCAACGTTGTGTGTCTCGTACAGCGAGATGAATCCCGGGTAGATCGTCAGCAACTCGCGGGGGGGCAGGAATACCGGCATGGAATCCACCCACTTGGAGGGGAGAGGATCCATGACGACCTCGGACTTGCTTTGCGAAGCGAAATTGAACCCAATGGAAGTCTCGTGTCGTCGGAAGTTCACTTTCACT
>JAJEEZ010000593.1:0-17343 GCA_022820705.1 Candidatus Latescibacterota bacterium
GAATATCACCAATCTGGGCGCGATTCTGTTTGCCAATCGCCTCGATGAGTTCGACTCGCGGATTGCGCGTAAGGCGGTGCGCTTCACGGCCTACAATGGGATGGGACGTGCGGATGTGGTAACCCACCGACACGACGAACCATGCGGTTACGCCGTTGGCTTTGCCAAACTTGTTGAGTTTATCGACCGGCTGTTACCGAGGAACGAGCAAATTGACCAAGTTTTCCGAATCGAGCAGCCGCTGTTCCCGCCGATCGCTCTCCGCGAGTTGATCGCCAATGCGCTTATTCACCAAGACATGACCATTACCGGGGCCGGACCGTCAATTGAACTCTTCAGCAATCGGCTAGAAATCACCAATCCGGGTAAGCCTCTGATTAGCCCCAATCGGTTTATCGACTCCCCGCCGCGCTCGAGGAACGAAGCACTTGCCGCTTTCATGCGACGCATGAAGTTGTGCGAGGAGCAAGGTACAGGTATCGACAAGGTCGTGGCGGCGGTGGAGGTCTATCAGTTGCCGCCACCGGACTTTCGCGTCCAAGAAGGCGGGATAGAGGCGACTTGTGCGGTTCTTTTTGCGCCGCGTCGGTTTGCTGCGATGACGGTTGAAGAGCGCGTCCGGGCGTGTTACCAGCACGCCGTGTTGAAGTTTGTGAATGGAGAATTGATGAAAAACAGCAGCCTGCGAGCACGTTTAGGTATAGATACGCGCAATGCCGCACAAGTGTCACAGGTGATCCGACGAGCGCGAGACCGGCAATTCATCAAAGTCGCCGACCCCAATCGTCCGCAATCGGGCTACGTGCCGTTTTGGGCGTGAAAGGCCAACGTTTGATCGGGTTTTGATTTTGGGTGCAAAACGGACATTTCGAATGTTAAATTCTCTTGTAAAAACAGTATCTTACGACAATTTTCAACGTTTGATTGGGTTTTGATTCCCCCTTTACAACGAGGAGATCCCATGATCCGCATGGCGCAATACGGCACCAAGCACGGTCACGCCGCAGGCAAACTCAAGGCAATGCTCGACAATCCCGAGGTCGAAGTCGCCGGCCTGTACGAACCCGACGTCGAGCGCCGCCGACAAGTTGCCGACGACGAACCTTATCGGCAGGTCCGCTTCTTGGACAGCGAAGAAGAACTGCTCGGCGATAGCTCCATTGTCGCCATCGCCTCCGAGGGCCGCAACGACGAGAGCTTGGACCAGACCGAGCGCATCGTCCAAGCCGGCAAGCACGTGTGGTACGACAAGCCAGCCGGAGACGATTGGGCGCAGTGGCAGCGGGTCGTAGCAGAGGCGCGGGCCGCCGACCTGCAAGTGCAAATGGGCTTTATGCTGCGCTACCATCCCGGCTTCAGCCAGCTCGCGGAGTGGGCGCGGTCGGGGTTTCTGGGCAATGTCTATTCAGTGCGCGCCCACATGTCCACCAACATCACCGAGGCCGGGCGCGAAGTAATCGCCGCCGGGCACCACGGCGGCATCTTCTACGATCTAGCCGGGCACATGCTCGACCAAGTGGTGTGGATTTTGGGGCGACCAGAGAAGGTGACGACCTTTCTGCGCAATGACACCGGCGTCGTGCCCGCGTTTCAGGACAACACGCTCGGCGTCTTTGAATACGATCAGGCCATGGCCTGGGTCGATATTGCGGCGATGGAGCCACAGCCAATGGCGCGGCGCTTTGAGGTCTATGGCGATCGCGGTAGCGCGATTTTGCTCGAACCTTTTGAGCCGGGCCACGCCATCCGGCTCTGTCTGACCGAGGCAGCCGATGGCTATACGCAGGGTGAGCAGATGGTGCCTTTTACGGGAATTTCTCGACAGGGACTTTACGAACTCGAACTGGCGTCCCTCGTGCGAGTGCTCAAGGGCGAACACGGGCCAGACCGCTCGCTCGACCACGAACTCCTCGTGCAAGAGACCTTGCTGCGCGGGACCGGGCTTATCGCGGATTGAGCCATGCCTCGGCAAGCACGCGCTTGATCGGCGGGATCGCTAGCTGGAAGTTGCGGCCGACCGGGCGCGGATGCGGAAACCACTTCCACAGCAAGGCACCAACCACGCGCGGCTCAGCGGCGATGGCGTCAAGCGCGGCGCGCATGCAGGCCACTTGGACGGGAAGCGCACCCTCGCCATCCACCGGATACGCCCACGGCGCAATCGGCGCTTGGTGCGACTGGTTATAGCCCAACTCGGTGAAGAGGATGTTGCGGTTGTGCAACTCGCCAAAGGCCCGCAGTTCCCCCATGCGTTCCACCCAGCCAGCGCGGATATCCTCCTCGTCGTAATCGGGATCGTCAGTGAGGGGGAAATAAGCCTGAATGCCGATGACATCGAGAGCATCCCAGAAAGGTACTTGGCGGTAGTCAGTCCAATTGGCCGCGTAGGTCAAAGGCGCATCGGTGCGCTGGCGCACCTCGGCAATGAGTGCGCGCCATTCCTCCTCAAAGGTCAGCATGCGGTCCAACTCAGTGCCGACGACGAAGCCATCGGCCTCCCGGCAGACGGTGGCCAATAGCGAGATCCACTCCCGATAGTCCCGCCAAAACCGCTGCCAATCCTCGGCGCGGGTAAAGGTAATCTCTCCCCGCCAAGTAAAGGGCGAACGCCAATAGGCAATATGAGGCTTGATGTAGATGCGCAATCCCAAGCGATGGGCCTCGCGGATGGGGCGCACGATATGGGCTGGCGGGTCGTCCGGGTCGATGGCCGACCACCGGAGTGAGCCATCGGCGCGGATACTGGCGTAGGGGTGGATCGCCACCCAGTTGGCACCGACAGCGCGAATGTCCTCTAGCGTCGGCACGATGGCGTCACTACCCCAGTCGCGGCCAATGCCGTGCGTGGAGATCGTGATGCCGCGGACCTCGGCGTCATCGGCCGCAATCGCTCCGGCGAGAGCGAAAACGAGAACGAGAGCATTGATAGCGTTGGACATATTAGGGTAAATATACGGAACCACGCCTATACCGGATGGGAGACCGAACCATGCGTCCGAACATTCTCTGGATCTGCACCGACCAGCAGCGCTACGATACAATCGGCGCGCTGGGCAACGAGCACATCCGCACGCCGAACATCGACCGCCTCGTCGGCGATGGCACCGAGTTTACCCACGACTTCTGCCAAAGCCCTATCTGCACCCCCAGCCGCGCCAGTTTCCTCACCGGCATGTATCCGAGCAGCGTCCACGGCTGCACCAATGGCAATGCCTACTGGGCGGGCGCGGCCCCGCTGGTCACTAAGCTGCTAGCCGACGCTGCGTCCTACGACTGCGGACTGGCCGGCAAGCTGCACCTAGCCGGTGCCCATGGCCGGATCGAACCGCGCGGCGACGACGGCTATCGCGTCTTCCACTGGAGCCACGACTCGCGCGACCAGTGGCCCGAAGGCCACGCGTACGCCGATTGGGTCCGTTCCCAAGGCCGCATCTTAGCCGACCTGCGCGAAGATCCAGCTCAGATGCCTCCCGCGCTGCACCAGACCACTTGGTGCGCAGACAAGGCCATTGAGTTTATGCGTGATGAGCGCACCACGCCTTGGCTGATGAGCGTCAACATGTTCGACCCACACGCGCCCTTCGACCCGCCACAAGAGTACTTGGATCGCTATGATCCAGCAGCCCTGCCCGATCCGCTGTGGAGCGAAAAGGACCTCCAAGCCCATGCGCAACTCGGGCCAGTAGATGGAGCCGCGTCCATTGGCTTGGATCAAGCCAAGGAAGTCATGGCGGCGTACTACGCCATGATCGAATTGATCGACGACAATGTAGGACGCATGATCCAAGCCCTAGAAGAAAGCGGCCAGCGCGAGAACACCCTCGTGATTTTCACTTCGGATCACGGCGAGCTGTTGGGCGATCACCAACTCGTAGGCAAGGGGTGCCGGTTTTACGAGTGCTTGGTGCGAGTACCCTTGATCTGCTCCTGGCCGGGACGCGTACAGGAAGGAAGCGTCTGCAATGCGCTAGTCGAGCTGATGGACATTGCCCCGACCTTGTTGGAACTAGCCGAAGTCCCCGCGCCCGAAAAAATGCAAGGACGCTCGCTGTGGCCACTGCTAACCGGCCAAACCCAGACGCACCGCGCCTACGTCCGCAGCGAGTACTACCGCGCCCTAAATCCAGACGCACCGGGTCGGGAGCATCTCCAAGGCACCTACGGCACGATGATCCGCGACCAGCGCTACAAACTGGTCTGCTACCACGACCGCGCCCAAGGCGAACTGTTCGACTTGCAGGAAGACCCAGGCGAGTTCGACAACCGCTGGGACGATCCCTCCTACGCAGACGTGCGCTTCGCGCTGCTGAAACAAAACTTCGACGCACTGGCCCAAGCCGTGGATATTGGCCCCAAGCAGGTTACGCAGTTTTAGCGGAGTGCGCAGTGGTGGTTGCCGACCAGAAAAGGGCCTATCTCTGCGGATTGGCCTCAGTGCTGCTGTGGTCAACCGTGGCGTCGGCGTTCAAGCTCACCCTGCGCTACATGGACTTTGCCGAACTGCTGTTTTGGGCTAGCGGCACTTCGACATTGGCCTTGGGGGTGCTACTTGTCGCGCAGGGGAAAGTGGGACAGGTACTCAGAAGCCGACCAACTGACTACGCCCGCTCGCTGACGCTGGGAGCGTTAAATCCCCTGCTCTACTATCTAATCCTCTTCAAAGCCTACCAGCTTCTACCCGCCCAAGAGGCGCAGGCACTCAATTACACCTGGGCGCTCACCCTGACTTGGCTCTCCATCCCGCTCTTGGGCCAGCGAATCGGCCGACACGATCTGGCCGCGGGTCTGATCTGTTACGCCGGTGTGCTAGTCATCTCCACGCGCGGCGAAATCTGGACCTTGCGCTTTTCCGATCCACTCGGCGTGACCTTGGCGCTGGGCAGCACCGTGGTATGGGCCTTCTATTGGATCTACAACACCCGCGACAGGCGCGATCCCGTAGTGCGGCTCTTCCTCAATTTCGCTCTGTCACTGCCGCTAACGCTCGGCTGTGTCCTGCTGATGGGACAGTGGCGGGCACCTGCTTGGCCGGGTTTGTTGGGGGCGGCTTACATCGGCCTTTTCGAGATGGGAATCACGTATGTCTTGTGGCAGTGGGCGCTGCGCTACGCGGAAAACACCTCCAAAGTCGGCAACCTAATTTTCATTTCCCCGTTCTGCTCCCTAGTACTGATTCACTTTGTGCTGGGAGAGTCTATTCGCTGGGCGACCCTAGCGGGCCTTGTGCTCATCGTCGCCGGCCTGCTCTACCAGCAAAGGAGAAAATATGTGGGCAGGACGTAACTGTTTTTCTTGTTAATTGCCGAAAAATAACTATAATTATCGTTTACAATGGTTTTATAATAGTTTAGAACAATTTATAATAGTTTAGAACAATTTTATACGCACTATGGCTAAACACGATCAAGCTCATTCGAAATACAAGCTCGCGGGGTATGCAGAACTGATTGAGCAGTACGAACTCGACATCATCCCAAATTGGCATACATCCTTAGTAGCCACCAGCAGAATCCGCCGAATCGATTCTCGCGCAGGCATCATCAAAGAAATTTACCCATCTAATTACTGGCCTGGGGAGACACTGGGCGACCATCTGGAATTTGCTCTCAAGTATGATGGGACGAATCTCGCCATTCTCGCCAGCTTGTTCCAGAAAGCATCAGAGAAAGATTTCCTCGACTATGTCCGCTCAAAGCCGACCGGCAAGTACGTCAGGCGCTTATGGTTTCTCTATGAATTCCTAACCGGAAAGATACTCCCGCTGGATGACCTGAAGCAAGGCAACTACATCGACCTCCTCGAACCAGATGCCTATTATACGGTCGAGCCGGGCCGTCAAATCCGCCGTCAACGGATCAATGACAACCTGCTTGGTGAACGCCGATTCTGTCCAACAGTTCGTCGCACCGATATTCTTCGAGACTTTGAAACGAATGAGTTGCATAAGAGATGCCAGCGCGTGGTGTCCCATTATGCGCCAGAATTGTTGCAGCGCGCGCTCAACTATCTGTACACCAAGGAAACGAAATCGTCCTTTGAAATCGAACACATCACCCCCTCCTGGACCCGAACCGAACGCTTCGTAGCACTGCTCCAACTGGCCGAGCAGGAGGACTTTTGTCAAAAGCCGCGATTAATTGACTTACAGAACCGCATCGTTGACGCTCGTTTCCGCGATACCGACTATCGAATTACTCAAAACTACGTCGGGCAGAGCGTGGCTTGGCAGCAAGAGCATATCCACTTTGTGGCCCCAAAGCCCGACGATTTAGCCGACCTGATGGAAGGTCTGGTAGTCTCTCACAAACGCATGGAAGCCGGCACTGTTCCACCTGTGATTCAAGCTGCTGCCATCGCCTATGGATTCGTCTTTCTGCACCCATTTGAGGACGGTAATGGTCGAATCCATCGCTTCTTAATCCACAATATTCTCGCTCGCCGCGACTTTACTCCCGAAAACGTGATGTTTCCCATATCGGCGGTCATGCTAAAGAATCCAGCCGACTATGACGCTTCCCTAAATGCATTCTCCCGACAGCTAATGCCCCTAGTGGAATACACACTCGACCAAGATGGACGCCTGACTGTGCATAACGATACCGCTACATGGTACCGCTATATCGATATGACCCCCCAAGCGGAGGCACTTTTTCGCTTCATTGATCAGACCATCGATACCGAGCTCGCCCGCGAGTTGGCCTTCCTAGCCAACTACGATGCGACCAAACGAGCTATCCAAAACATCGTAGATATGCCCGACCGACAGATTGACCTCTTCATTCGCTTTTGCCTCCAAAACAACGGCCGACTGTCCGCACGAAAACGCGCAAGCCACTTTAACGATCTAACGGATGAAGAAATCGATTCTATGGAACAGGTTGTGCAATCCACTTATGGAGACGCCACCTGTCCGTAGTACAGTCCCGTTGATGGGCCAAATGCGCGACATTGAACTCGCCAAAGCATATTGGCAGGACTTGAGGAGCCACAGTGATGAATGAGAAACAGGTTTTGCAACGCACGGTCAGCTACAACGAAGGGCTGCTAAAAGCGCTCAAAGACCCCGAAGAAGCTCGGGCCTACTTGGAAGTCGCGCTGGATGAGTGCGAAGCAAACGGAGAGATCGATGGGCTGCTATTGGCCCTGCGCGATGTCGCCCAAGCACAAGAGGCGTTGGTGCATTAGCAGAGCGCTCTGGTCTCAACCGCGAACACCTCTATCGCGTCCTTTCAAGTCGCAGCAACTCGAAAGGACCCTGAGTCTCCAAACGGGCGGGACGAGTCCTCTAGACGGTCTGGTGGAGAAAGCACCTTCTACCAGCTAAATGCGTGGGACGGACGGTGGCTCGTCTTCTTCCTCGTTGCATCTGGTCTAGCGTGGCCAATGTGAACACCTTTCCTTCCGTCATGGTAATGAGACTACGATATCGAATTCTACCCAACCCGGTGCTCAGCTCGCGCCTTTCTTTTCGCAGCAATGCGATTGCGCCTGAGCCTCTTAGCCCAATGCTGAATCCCGCTATCCTTAGATTCCCTTGCACACCTCCGCACCGCAGCACGAAGCACTTTATTATTCTCTAGGTTTTCGATGACTTCTAGTCGTGGGCGAACGGGTCCCCTATTCAACCACTCCGCTGCGTCCCACGCCGGATCAAGTTTGCTCTCAGCCAATATTGCTTTTCTTGCCTCTTCCTCGATGCGGGAGCCTATGTCTTTGGGGGTCCAGCCGAATATGAGCGATAATAGCGCACGTATAATCTCACGATAGACACGGCCAATCATTCCTCCATCCGTACCCTTTTTGCCCTCGATACTTTCGTATCTGTTTTCGAAAAATATTTCAGCTCTACCATGTTTCTGAAAATAGTCAACAATCTTTGTGTTGTGCTTGAGAGGTGTGACGCTTTCCAGATATTGGATGGTGCTGTCGAAACATCGCTCTAGTTCACCGAATGCCTTTGGGTTGTATTGTTGAACATCCTCCAACAGTAGATGTAGTTTGTGCCCGCGAGAACGAACCTGATTCTCTGACAGGCCGCCGTCTATCAGAATCGCCTTTAGGCCCTTCTCGATTGCTTCGTGAGCATTCCTCGTGTCCGCCCTTGCCTTAGCCTTTGAGTATGTTATGGAGAGTGTTCCAATCAGTAGGAGTCTTTTGTGGAATTCATCGTCCGATTGTGAATCTAAGTCTGCTGCATCAGTCAAGCGGCTGTGAATATCGCGCGGCGGTCTTTCCAGTTCATCGAGGGCATACCTTAGGTCCGCCCATACGTCTTCCTTGTTTAGCGACATTATAGTGCCTGCCTTTGCGCTAACATCAGATAGTCCTTCACTACGCATAAAGCACTTCTGCGCTAGAAATTATCGCTTGGCGTATTTTTGGCTTCAGTCCTCCCTTGGGTACTAAATCTACCTTCCGGTTAAGTACAGCCGAAAATTCTCTCTGCATTTTGGCTAGCTTCATAAAGCCTACTTGTGCTTCTGGTTGAAATTCCACCAGAAAATCGAGGTCACTGTCTGGGCCGAAACTATCCCCAAGAGCCGATCCGAAAAGCGCAAGCTCCCGCACCTGATAGCGTTGGCATAATACATTGATTGACTCTATAGGTATATCTATATCTTGGCTTGTCATTATACCGTCTCCTCAAGGGTAAAAGTCCCACTCCACCAGCCCGTAGCTTCCACCCTTTACATTCCTACCAATTCGTATAGGAGCCATCATCGCGCAGATAGCCGGTGGGCGGTCCGTAGTTCTGTGTTGACACGGCATCGAGCGCGGCCTCGTTGAATTCAATACCGAGACCAGGAGCTTCGGGAGGCAAGAGATAACCAGATTCAAACGGCACCTGCACCGGGAACTCATCGGTGAGTGAAGACATCGGCGCACGAGGAAGTTCCTGCACACCGACGAGTGAAGATGCCAAACACAAATGCAAACAGGCTGCGGTGGAAACCGGCCCAAGCGGGTTATGCGGTGCCAGATGGATGTAATGCGTTTCGCACCACCCGGCAATTTTGCGCGCCTCAGTCAATCCACCGGCGATGCACAAGTCAACGCGGCAGTAATCCATCAGATCCTCCTCAATGACTTCTCTGAAGGTCCACTTGCTATCAAATTGTTCCCCGACAGCAAGCGGGACAGAGGTCTGTTGGCGCAGCCGCCGGAGACTCGCTGGGTTTTCACTGCGCAGCGGATCTTCAATGAAAAACGGATTGTACGGAGCAACCCGGTTACAAAAATCGAGGCTATCCGCCGGGTCGAGACGGGTATGCACGTCAACTAACATGTTGACCTGATCTCCTAGTGCATTGCGCACGGCCTCCACCTGCTCAACGCCGTGCTGAATAGCGCGCCTGGGTTCAAACGTCCCTTTATCTGCACCATCAGCCAAGCCCCAGCGGACGAATTTCCAACCAGCCGCATGGGTTTGCCGACAACTCTCGACGAGGGCATCAATCGTACCCCCACCGTTGTGCGGATAGCAGACGACCTTGTCTCGCGTGCGTCCACCTAAAAGCTCGTACACAGGCACATTGAGCGCTTTCCCTTTGATGTCCCAGAGCGCGATATCTACGGCACTCACGGCAGCGGATTGAACGACACCGCCGGGAAAGAAGCCACCGCGAAACATCACTTGCCACAGATGTTCAATTTGGAACGGATCTGCCCCGATGAGAAACGGCTCAAAAGAGCGAATGACTTCGGCCAAGGCGAGGGCACGCCGTCTCAATCCCCCTTCGCCGAGACCGTAGATGCCCGCATCGGTTTCTACTTTGACAAAAAAATAGCCGCTCGATCCAACAAAGGATTTGATCTTGGTAATTTTCATAAATTCCCCGTTGATGTTTTATATTGCTCACTCCACCGACCCGTAATGCGGCCCCCATTGACGGGCTATATCCCGACCCTGCACTAGCAGTGCCTGCTGCTCGCCAGCGTCCAACGGCGCATAGCGCCGCACCCATTCGATATTCTGCACTAATTCCTCTTCGTTATACATTCCAATGACCGCCAGACTCACCCCCGGCAATCCCAAGGCGTAGCGCAACGCCCGCTCGTGATCGTCAAAGCCGCTATTGGTCAGCTCCGAGGGGCGGGGCGTTTCGTATTCCATGTCGATGGCCCCGCCGTACACCTTCATCGCAGCGACGGCGGCGTTCTGAGCGCGGGCTAAGGGTAGGACCTTCTCTTCAAAGTTGTAGATGTGACAGTCGGCGAAGCTGAGGGCAAACATGCAGGCGTCGATCTCGACTTCGCGCAGGACCTTGGCGGATTTCCACGGCGCGTGGTGAGCGGTGATGCCGATATAACGAGTCCAACCGCGCCGCTGCGCTTCGCGCAAGCCGGCGAGCGCCCCATCTTTAGCCAGCACTTGTTCCACGTCTAAATGCCCCAGCGAGTGGACGTACACCAGATCCAAGTGATCGGTGCCCAAGGTGTCCAAGCTCTTTTCGACGATGTCGAGCGCCTCTTGATAGTGGGCCGTGTGGGCCTTGCTGACCAAGAACAGCTCGCGCCGACAACGGGGGACGATCTGGGCAAGCTGACTCTGGGCGCGGTCGTAGCCGGGGGCCGTGTCGATGTAGGTGACGCCGAGGTCAATGGCCCGTTCAAAAAGCGCGATGGCATCCGCGTCTGCTAGGCCAAAGCCGCCGGGGGCCGTGCCCAAGCCGAGCAAGGGGACGCGTTCGCCGGTTTTGCCGAAGGTGACTTGCGGCAGGGGTGCTATGTCTATGGAGGCAGTAGTCATAGTAGCTACTCCGTAGGAATTGAGAATTAAAAATTAATAGCCGTTTGCAACCTGCTAGGAGTACGGGCGGCTAATTCTTAATTCCTAATTTAACCAGCCGACGCACCAGCAACAGGGCGCACTTTGTCCGCGTCCTACCGTTTGGTATGTTAAGCCGACGAATTTCACCAGCACGATAAACGCGAGGAGGACATTTTGGTCATTCGCAATTGGCGCAACGTCACGCCCGTCGTCGGGCATGAATCCAAACTGATCTGGTCGATCTTCCGCGCTCAGAGCGCCGAGGGGCTAGACGAGAACGAAGCAGTACTCCTAGGATTTTCCGGCCTAACGCTACATCGTCTGCAAGGCGGACTAGAAGGCGATTATCACGAGCACGAGGCCACCGAACAGGTGTACTACTTTCTCAGCGGCCAAGGGCAGATGAAGATCGACGGAGAGATCTACGAAGTGCGCGAGGGCGATGCGGTACACATCCCACCGAAGGTCAAGCATCAGCTTTCCAACACTGGGGACGACTGGGTTGAGCACTTGATCATCAGCGCCCAAGTCGCAGGATAGGCGATGCCGGCAACTCCCCTGATTATGGACGTCGATACGGGCGTTGACGACGCCCTCGCCCTGCTTTTGGCCTTGGCCTCGCCCGAGGTCGAGTTAGTGGGTGTCTCTACGGCGGCTGGCAATGTGCCGTTGTCGCGGACGACCGACAACACACTGCGCCTGTTGCAATGGGCGGGGCGCGCCGACGTTCCAGTGTACGCCGGCGCAGAGCGACCCTTGGTGCGAGACGCAGTCGCCGCAGCCGACGTGCACGGCGCAACCGGTCTAGGCGCGGCCCAGTTGCCCGAAGCGCGCACCTCGTCAGCAGGCGACGGGGTGGAATTTCTGCTGAAGACCTTACAAGCGCGCCCCGGAGAAATAATCCTCGCTGCCACCGGGCCGTTGACCAACCTAGCGCGAGCCGAGGCGCAGGTGCCGGGCGTACTGCGACAGGCGCGTCAAGTGGTAATCATGGGCGGAGCCGTGCGCGTACCGGGCAATATCACGCCAACGGCCGAGTTCAATTTCTACGCCGATCCGCATGCCGCGCGCCAAATCCTCGCGTCCGAGGCCGAGCTAGTGTTAGTGGGACTAGACGCCACCCATCAGGTCTGGCTAGCGCAGGCCGCCTTGCAAGCCTGCACAGGTCCGTACGCGGCGTTTTGCCGTGCAGCGTGTGAGCCAGTAATCGCCTTTGAGTCCGCGCACTACGGGTCTGCCGGAATGCACGTGCATGATCCCGTGGCCTTAGGCGCGGCCCTGTGGCCGCAACTCTTTCGCACGCAGCAACTATGGGTGGATGTGGAGACCTCTGGCGAGCTGACCGTCGGTCAGGTGGTAGTTGATCAACGCGCCTTGGCGAGCGACCAAGAGCGGCTGGGGCGGCCCGTAGCGTGTGCGGTGGACGTGGAACAGGCGCGCTTTCTCGAACTATTCACTGAGCGTGTATTGACGCCTTAAAGGTTCCATCTATGTATCGCACCCGAAACAGTCGCGCCCCTCACAACCCCATCTGCCCCACTGTGCTTAGCCTTGGCACGGATATTGCAAGAAGAGTGAGCGAGTCGCCGCTGCTATATCGCGTCAAGTCCCAATTGACGCAGGGTTAGCACTTTTGAGCGGCTTGGCGTATAATCAGCAAACGGTCTTGGCCGTTGTTTCCAAGGAGAACCTCATGGACCTCACCCGCGAATCCTCCTTTGCCCAGCACCTCGCCGCGATAACAAAGAGGAGGTAGCATCATGAGTGAGCCACTGCCACCGGAGCGGCCTTATCCGCTAGATCACGAGGGCCGCATCGCCCGGCTGGAGGGCATTGTCGAGCAAATCGACGTCCGCCTAGGCCGTATCGAAACCAAGCTCGACGCCAATGACGCCAAAATCGACGCGACTCGCGAGGCCCTTGACGACAAAATTGACCGGCTCTACCGCTGGGTGATACCGCTGCAGATCACGACGATCTTAGCGATTGCAGGGCTGGCGTTTAAGACATTTAGCGGCTAATTACAGAATTAGACCCCGTCTTGGCGGCCCCAAAAAAGCGGCAGCGGGCACCACTGTTCAAGTGGGGTCGCCGCCGCAGGCAGGGGCAACACGAGCGAGGGCACCAGAGGGCCGCAGAGCAAGCGCATGGCCGTAAAAGTGTCCATCTGCAGCGCAGGTGCAACCTCAGTGCGAACGCACTGCGCGTCGTCACCCCGCACCTCCAGCGCAACCCGTCCGTATCCCGCAATCTCCACGACGACCGCGCCGTCCATCAAGGGCACCAGTGCGGCGCGCGTCTTGAGCAAGGCATCGAGCGTCGCCGCCCAATCAAAAATCTGCCAATTGCCCGAACTCGACGCACTCACACCTTCGCTGAGCCGGGCCAACTTGGGCAACAGACGGCTCCAAGGCGGCAGCTCAAAGCTGGTAGTCCCGTAGCGCTGCACCCAAGCAGCGGCTATGTCCAACTCCGGCTCGCCCTCATTGACAGCTAACAGTTCAGTGACGCACGTTCGGTCGGCTTGGGCCACGAGGTAGCCGATCATGCGGCCATCGCGCGAACGAGCCACATAGGGCCGATGCCCCCAACTCAGAAGCAGATTGTAGAAGCGATGCGGAGCGCGCACCCCGCGAAACGGCTGGGCGTCGTGCAGACCAATCACGCCTTGCAGGTGCGTGCGATCCCCGCGCTCAAGCGGATGAAAGTCAATCCCAAAATCAGCGTCCCCCAAAACGTGTCGCACATTGGTTTGGCTCAGCGTCAGCCGGTAGTACACGCCGCACTTCTCGTAGCCAAAATAGCCGTAGCGCTGGCGCTGGCCCCCCAACCAAGACAGGTGAAAACCCTCGGCGGGCGCGACTTTGACGCAATGGGCCATGAGTTGCTGCATGTAGCCGCGACCGCGGGCGTGCGGATGGCAGGAGACCCCGCCGATACCCGCCACGCGCAGGATCTCACCTCCCCAGCGGTAAGCAAGAGGAAACATCCCAACGATGGCGCGAATGCGACCGTTCTCGCGCAGGGCAAAGTTCCAACTCATCTCCTCTTCCCCGCGCCGATACAAGACCGGCAAAATGGCCTCAAAATCTCGGGGCGGCGCTTTGCCAAAGGCGAGGTTGAGGACGTCGAGGGCCTCTTCAAAATCCGCAGCGTGCAGCCGACTAATAGCAGTGGACACGACGCTTAGGCCGTCGGCTGGAGGCGGTCGGCAAACTTCTGGCGGAACGCCTGCATCTTGGGATCGATGACTATCGCGCAGTAGGGCTGGTTGGGATTGAGCCGATAGTAGTTTTGGTGGTAGTCCTCGGCCGACCAAAAGGCGCTAGCGGGCGCAATCTCAGTCACAATCGGATCGGCCCACAGGTCGCTCGCGTCCGTGGCAGCCTTGGAGGCGACAGCCGCCGCTTGCTGCTCAGGGCTGTGGTAGAAAATCGCCGAGCGGTACTGGGTGCCGCGGTCCGCTCCTTGGCGGTTGAGCGTGGTGGGGTCGTGCGTGCGCCAGAAGATGTAGAGCACGTCGTCAAAGCTGATGACCTCGGGATCGAATTGCAGTTGCACGACCTCGGCGTGGCCGGTCTGACCGCTGCAAACGGCCTCGTACGTGGGGTTCTTCAGCTCGCCGCCCATATAGCCGGAGACTGCGCTGGCAACGCCCCGCAGATCTTGGTACACGGCTTCGACGCACCAAAAGCAACCCGCGCCCAAGGTGGTAGTTTCCAAACTCATTTTGCGTCCTCCATCCACTGTTTGTATTGCCGCCACGTGCCGCCCCTCGGGTGCTCCTCTAGGGTGTGGTGGACCCGCTCGTGTGCCCGGTGATTGTCCTCGACGAGGCGGCCGAGGCCGCGACCGTGTGCCCGGTGGACGAACCAGAAAACTAGCGCAAAGAAAATCAGGTATAGCCCTTTGCCAAAGTATTCCATAGCATCCTCCAAATGACTTTAAGGTAGGAACCTCCGCGCTCCCCGGCAACGCGCCCCGCTTGACCGACGCAGGCGGTCGCTTACCTTGAAACGCAGAAAGGAGACAACACATGTTGTACAGAGCATTTGGCCAGACGGGCTGGCAGGTCTCGGCCATCGGTTTGGGAACTTGGAACATTGGCAACCAATGGGGGCCTATCGACGAGGCCACCGCTTGGGACACCGTGCGCACGGCCTTTGACTGCGGCGTCAATCTCTTCGACGCGGCCGAATCCTACGGCACGCCCAACGGGCTGTCCGAGGAGCGGCTGGGGCGCGCCTTAGCTGGCATCCGGCACCAAGTTTTTGTAGTCAGCAAAATCGGCAATTGGGGAGCGCGCACCGGGCAGGGCGTGCCCAAAACCACGGTCGATATGATCCGCCTGTGCGCCCACGCTTCCTTGCACCGGCTGCGCACGGACTGGCACGACGTGCTGCTGTGCCACGACGGCAACATCGCTGATCCGTCGATTTACTTGGATGCCTTTGCCGCGCTCGTCGAGGAAGGGCGGCTGCGGACCTTTGGCATTTCAACCAATAGCCTAGAAGTACTCCAGCGCTTCAACGCCCGAGGCGACTGCTCGGTGGTGGAGGTGGACTATTCGCTGATCAATCTCCAGCCCGAAGCCGAGCTTTTGCCCTATTGTCAAGAACACGGCATTGCCGTGCTGGTGCGGGGGCCGCTGGCCAAGGGGCTTTTGTCTGGCCGCTACACCAAGGAGTCGGTTTTTACCGACGAAATTCGGCAGTCCTTCAACACCGGCGAACCACAGCGCACCAAATTCGAGGCCCAGTTGGCACAAGTCGAGCGCCTCGCCGAAATCGCCGCACCCGGAGAGGCCATGGTGGAAAAAGCCCTCCAATACGTCATTTCCCATCCAGCCGCGCCCGTAGCCATCCCCGGTGCCAAGTCAGCGGCCCAAGCCCGCGCCAACGCCGCAGCCGGAGCACAGCTTTTGCCCGCCGATGAAATAGGAAAGTTGCGGGGAATATGAATTATCGACGCAAAAGTACATATACTATCGCAAAGAGGAGCATCCTATGACCTTAGTAGGCAGCGGAGCATTCACCTATACAGTGCAGCAGGATTGGTTTGAGTTGCCAGAGGGCTGGCGCTTTGGCTGGGTTCCGGCCGTGGCCTGCGACTCCGAAGATCGAGTCTATGTGTACAGCCGCAGCGAGCGTCCCATGGTCGTTTTCGATAGCGAGGGACGCTTCGTCGCCTCGTGGGGCGAAGAGGTGCTAAAGGACGCCCACGGCATCTTTATCGACGACCGCGACCAAATCTGGTGCGTCGAGCGCGAAACCCACTGCGTGCGCCAGTTCACCCGCGACGGCGAGCTGCTGCTGACCTTGGGAACGCCAGACCAAGAAGGTGCAGAGGGCCAACCCTTCCGGCTGCCTACTGACTTGGCGCTCGACGCCGACGGCTATATCTACGTATCCGACGGCTACGGCAACACCTGCATCCACAAGTATTCTCCCAACGGCGAATTCATCAAGACGTGGGGCCGTCCCGGCACCGGCCCGGGGGAGTTCGATCTGCCCCACTGCGTGCGCTTCGACCAGCGCGGACGGCTGATGGTAGCCGACCGCGCCAACAACCGCATCCAGTTCTTCGACACCGACGGCAATTACCTAGAGGAGTGGGGCGGCTTTCACCATCCCGATACGATCTTCCTCGACGGAGATACGGTCTATGTCGCGGAACTCGACCAGCGGGTGAGCATTCTCAACCTCGACGGCGAATGGCTCGCGCAGTGGGGGTCGGGCGAGCGCATCGACGCGCCGGGAGAATTCCTCGGCTGTCCCCACGGCATCTGGATGGATTCCCACGGCGACCTCTACGTGGGGGAAGTGCAAACCGACCACCGCATCCAAAAGTTCGTGCGGCAAACATAAGGAGGTTTACTGTGAGAAAATCTTTAGTCAGTTTGGCAGCTTTAGCGATGTTGGCAGCCTCAGCCCTAGACGCCCAAGTGCCACAAATAGGCGATCCGGCCCCCGATTTTCTCTTAGACCGAGTCGATGGCGGCCAAGCAGCCCTGAGCGACTTCGAGGGCCAAGTCGTGCTGATTTTCTTTTTGGGCTATAGCTGACCGGTCTGTCTCTCGCGTGCCGAGAGCTTTGAAGAACTCTGGCAGGAATTTGCCGACGAGCGCTTTGTCGCTTTGGGTGCCGATACGTGGGACGGCACCGCGGAACAAGTGCGGACCCGCTGGCGCTTGGGCAAGGGCGTAACTATGCCCTTCCTATTGAATGCCGGCCAGATGGCGACCGAGTACGGGCAAACCTACCAGACCTTTACCATCATCGACCACGAGGGCCTCATCCGCTTCAAGACCACTTCCCTGATCCCCATGGACGAACTCCGCGACGAGGTGCTGCTGGCACTGGCCGATCTGCCTCCATTGGAGGAGGAAGTGGTAGAAACGATCGAAGAAGAGGAAGAGGAAACGGTCGAAACCGTCGAAGAAGAGAAAACGGTCGAAACCGTCGAAGAAGAGGAAACCGGCGAAACCGGCGAAACCGGCGAAACCGGCGAAACCGGCGAAACCGGCGAAACAATCGAAACCGGCGAAACAATCGAAACCGGCGAAACAATCG
>JAJEEZ010000512.1:0-10850 GCA_022820705.1 Candidatus Latescibacterota bacterium
CGTCCTTTGCTTCCGCCGCTTCTGGCCTAGCGGCTGTCTTGGCTCAGCAAGAAGGCGGCGATTCGGACATCCAACGCGGGTTGGATTTCTTCGGCGCTGGGGAATACGAGGCGGCGATTGCAGCCTTTAGCCGCGCCCAGCCCTCGCCCGGCCTACACAACAACCTCGGCCTGTGCTATTATCGCCTCGGTCAATGGGCCGAGGCTGCCGCGCATTTCCACAAAGCCCTCGCGCTCGATGCCAGCTACGCCCGAGCGCATTTCAATCTCGGCCTGGTATATGCCAAGCAGGATGATGACCAAGCCGCGGCGGATGCCTTTGCCCAAGCACTCGAACTCGACCCCGACCACGCCCAAGCGCACTATCGGCGCGGGGAAGTGCTGTTGCGCTTGGGGCGTCCTCACGAAGCGGAAGCCCACTGGGCGTTTTTGCGCGTGCGCAATCTCGACGTCGCGCGCTTGCAGGCGAAAATCGATTCCATGACGCAGGCTAACCCTTGAACGCTACCCTTTGCGTGCGCGGTGCCCGGGCGGGCGGTCTGGCCAATGTCGATATGGACTTGCCGTTGGGCCAGATTATTTGCTTTACCGGCCGCAGTAGCAGTGCTCGTCGCGCCATGGCCTTAGACATCCTGTACGCGGAGAGCCGTCGGCGCTACATGCAGGCTCTGTCTCCGACAGAACGGGAAAACGTCAGCGGGACGGCGCGCGCGGATGTGGACGAGATCTCGGGCTTGCCGCCAGCCATTTACTTGGGGGCACCGCGCCGTGGACGCACGGTGGGGGACTACTTGCAGCTAGACGGGATTTTGGCACAGATCATGCTAGAAGAGGGACAGATGCACTGCCTCGAATGCGGTGGCCACTGTCGTAGCTATGCGGTGGATGAGGTCGAGGGCGAGATTGCCCGCGTCCATCCGGGCACCCGCTGTTTGGTGCTGGCCCCTTTGACTCTGCGGAATAAAGGGATGTGGCAGCAACTCGTACAGGCTGGGTTTACGCGGATCGCAATCGACGGCCAGATCCAGCGGTTGGAAGGCGACGGGCCAGCATTGCCGAGCGGCGAAAGCGAGGTACACGTCGTGATGGATCGCTTGGTGCCGAACCCGAATGCCAGCGTGCGCTTTTTGGAAGCTGTGCGTATGAGCCGCTCTATTTCCTCGGGGCAGACGGTGATTTGGGTGGATGAGACCGGCGAGATGATGCACTTGAATCAGCAGCCGACTTGCGGCGAGTGCG
Source organism: Candidatus Latescibacterota bacterium (assembly GCA_022820705.1). Taxonomy (GTDB): domain Bacteria; phylum Latescibacterota; class UBA2968; order UBA8231; family UBA8231. The sequence goes on from JAJEEZ010000512.1 coordinate 1,239, forward strand.
GTCGCCAGTACGAGCCGCTGGCTACGGCTGATTTTGGCGCGGGCCAGCCCTTGGCCAGTCAGGTAACCCTAAACGGTCGCACTATGAACGAGTTGATGAACGCTCCTCTCGGATCGTTACGCGATTGGCTGGATACGACTCAGGGGCACGCCAAAGTAGAGACAGCACTCGCCGAGGCCTGCGGCTTGGGGCTAGGGCACCTGCCGTTGCGCCGTCGGCTCGAATCGCTGGCGGCTGGCGAGTGGCAGCGCCTGCAATTGGCGTCCTGTCTCAGCAGCGGACTGACGGGCATCCTCTACATTTTAGAAGGTTTGGGCAGCCAGTTATCCGAGGAGATGCTGGACGCGGTCGCCGAGGGTCTGCGTCGGCTAGTCGCTGGCGGCAATACGGCGCTGTTGTTGGACCACACGCCTGAACTCGTGGCGGTCGCGGACGAGGTTTGGGTATTTGCGGAGGGACAGGTGCGCGTAGGGGAGGCGACGGAGGTCGGGCGGGATGAAACGGATGGGGAGCGGGTCGCCGAACAAGTTAAGCCCGCGTTGGCCATTCGCGGGGAGGGGGTGGTCGGGCCGCTTGCCATTGAGCTGCCGCACGGGAAGTTGACCTGCGTATGTGGGGCTTCTGGCAGCGGTAAGACTCGCCTGCTGCACGAGGTCTTGCTGCCATTGCTTAAGGGGCGGTCCGTCGAGTACGCTGCCGCTGGTATGCCGAGGAACAGCCGAGTTGTAACGGTGGAAGCTCCGAGCGGCAAGGCCACGGTTTTGGAGGGGTTGGGCCTTTTCGAGCGCGTCGCCGATTTATATGCCGCATCACCGGCTGCGACGGCGCGCGGCTGGGACCGGGACACCTTCCTGTTGGATCGACCGGGAGGCCGTTGTCCTAGCTGTGAAGGCCGCGGCCAATGCTACTTCGACTTGGAATTTCTAGAGGATATAGCGATGGTGTGTGCCGCTTGCGAGGGCCGCAGATACCGAGACGAAACCTGCGAGGTCACCTTGCGCGGCGCGAGCATCGCCGATGTGTTGGGCATGACTTTGGAACAGGCTTGTGCCCACTTTACTCGGCAAGATCCAGTCCGCCCGCGCTTAGAGGCGGTTGTAGAGTGTGGCCTCGGCTATCTGCTTCTGGGGCAGGAGGTGCAGGGGCTGGAGCGGGGGGAGTGGTTGCGGCTGCGGTTGGCGCTCGAATCGACGCGGGCCTCCCGGCGCACTTGGGTGCTGATTGACGACCCGGCCAGCGGCGATCATCCAGAAGATGTGCGCTCAATGGTTGGGGTCTTACGGGGACTGGTGGATCGCGGGGCCACGGTCGTCGTCGCCGAACAGCATCCAACGGCGAGGGCCGCGGCAGATTGGGTGGTGGATTTGGCGTGCTAAAAGCCGCAATGTTGTTACGACGTATTATCTTGCGAGATGTATCGCTCCTATCTATTTTAAACTGGATATAGTTATTCAAGTAAACGAGGTGAATAATGCGGTATCCAAGCCCCGAGAAAGGGGCTTTCTAATGAAGGTCGTGCAGAAGCTACAAGAAGAGGTCATCGGCCATTTGGACTTGGACGGGTATGTCTTGTGCGAACCGCAAGAGTCAGTGCTTGACGTACTCAAAAAAATGCGCCACCAACACGTCAGCGCCGTGCTGGTGGAAGAGGATGGCCGCTTAGTGGGGATTTTTACCGAGCGCGATGTGCTCACCAAGGTAACGGACCAGCCAGCGACGTGGACGCGGCCAGTGGCCGAGTTGATGACCCGCGATCCGCATAGCTTGGATGCCCAGCAGCCGATTAGCAGTGCGCTGCGGCTGATGAATGCTGGCGACTACCGCAACGTGCCGATTGTAGATGAAAACGGCCGCATAAAGGGAAATCTGCCCCAACACGAGGTCATCCGCTTTCTCACCGATCAATTCCCCGAAGACATTTACAATTTGCCGCCCGATCCCGAGCGCATCGCTCGCACCAAAGAGGGAGCTTGAGCATGCGCTGCGGATGGAGATTTTTTTCTTTTTAAGGAGGTCGTGTGCATGGCCGAAATCGTGGCCCCATCGGCACCCATAAGTAAGCGAGAGTACTCGCAAGAAGAGCGCCAATCTGTAGTCATCTCATTTTCCGGCGATTCCGGCGATGGGATGCAGCTAACCGGCGGTCAGTTTACCAATACTTCGGCCGTGGTGGGCAACGACGTCAGTACCTTTACCGACATTCCCGCTGAAATCCGCGCCCCGGCCGGGACCATTCCCGGGCTGAGCGGCTATCAGGTCAATTTCGCCGCCAATGATCTCTACACGGCTGGCGACTCGCCCCAAGTGCTAGTGGCGATGAATCCGGCCGCGCTCAAGGCCAATTTGCCCGACCTCGAGCCGGGCGGGACCATCATCGTCAATACGGATCCGTTCAACCGCAATGGCCTCCGCAAGGCCGGGTACGAGACAAACCCGCTCGAAGACGACAGCCTCAGCGGCTACGACGTACATCCGGTCCCCTTGACCACGCTGACTCGCAATGCCCTCGCCGATATCGAAGGCATGAGCAACCAAGCCAAGGATATGTGCAAGAATGCCTTTGTCTTGGGCTTGGTGTTCTGGATGTTCGACCGCCCACTCGACTACACGCTCAAGTTTTACGAGACCAAGTTCGCCGGCCGGCCCGAGGTCGTTGAGGCCAATACGAGGGCTTTAAAAGCTGGTTACTACTACGGCGAAACGGCCGAAACCTTTCAGACTCAGATCTCGGTGCCGAAGCGGGAGATTGTCGAGCCGGGGGTGTACAAGCGGATCACTGGCAATGAGGCAATTGTCTTGGGGCTGGTTACGGCCGCACAAAAGGCTGGCAAACCGCTCTTTTACGGCTCGTATCCCATCACGCCGGCCAGCACCATCCTAGAGGGTTTGTCCGCGCTGAAAAACTTCGACGTGCGGACGTTCCAAGCCGAGGACGAGATCTCAGCTATGGGTTCGGTGATTGGCGCGGCCTTTGCCGGCAGCCTCGCGGCGACTGCCAGTAGCGGTCCGGGGATCGCGCTCAAGAGCGAGGGGATCAACTTGGCCGTAGTTATGGAATTGCCGTTGGTGGTCATTGACGTCCAGCGCGGCGGTCCTAGCACGGGCTTGCCCACCAAGACCGAGCAGACCGATTTGCTGGAGGTGCTCTACGGACGCAACGGCGAAAGCCCGATCCCGGTCATTGCTCCGGCGACCCCAAGCGAATGCTTCGACATGGTCGTCGAGGCCTTCCGCATTGCCATTCGCTACATGACGCCGGTTTTTCTTTTGTCCGACGGGTACGTGGCCAACAACTCCGAGCCGTGGAAGATACCAGACCCGGATTCGATCGCGGCCATTGATGCCGAGCCGTACACCGATCCCAACGACTACCAACCTTACATGCGCGACCCGCAGACCTTGGCCAGGCCCTGGGTCGTGCCGGGGACGCCGGGGATGGAGCATCGGATCGGCGGCTTGGGCAAGCAGGATGTGACGGGCAATGTCTCCTACGCACCCGAAGACCACGAGCGCATCGTCCACGTCCGGGCCGACAAAATACGCGGCATTGCCGATTTCACTCCCGAGTTGGAAGTAACCGGCCCCGACCAAGGGGATCTGCTGGTCTTGGGTTGGGGAGGAACTTACGGTGCCATTCGCGCCGCGGTGGAGCAAGTGCGGGACGAGGGCCTCGACGTGGCCTACGCGCACCTGCGCTACTTGAACCCGTTTCCCCGCAACCTCGGCAACGTGCTCGGCCGCTACAAGCAAGTATTGGTACCCGAGCTAAACCTCGGCCAACTGGCTATGTTGGTCCAAGCACACTTTCCCGTGCGCGTCGTCAAGCTGAACAAGGTCCAGGGATGCCCCTTCCAAATTCGGGAAGTGGCTGACAAAATTCGCCAAGTGCTAAGCTAAAGTAGGGAGATCGAGATGGCCGAAGCAGTTGTAGAGACTAGGTTGAGTCGCAAGGATTTTGTTTCCGACCAAGAAGTCCGCTGGTGCCCTGGGTGTGGCGACTACGCGATTTTGGCCCAAATGCAAAAGATGCTGCCCGAAGTGGGGGTCGCGCGGGAAGACATCGTGTTCGTCTCTGGGATCGGCTGCTCTAGCCGCTTTCCCTACTACATGAATACGTACGGCATTCACTCGATCCACGGGCGCGCGCCCACGATCGCCACGGGAATCAAGACGGCCAACCCGGATTTGAGCGTCTGGGTCATCACCGGCGATGGCGACGGGCTCTCGATTGGTGGCAATCACCTACTGCACAGCCTGCGGCGCAATGTCGATCTGAAGATTATTCTGTTCAACAACCGCATCTACGGGCTTACCAAGGGCCAGTACTCGCCGACCTCGCTGCTAGGGCACCGCACCACGTCCACCCCCATGGGGTCGATTGACTATCCGCTCAATCCCATATCCGTGGCGCTGAGTGCCGAGGCGACCTTTGTGGCCCGCTCGCAGGACACCAATACCAAGCACCTGAGCTACGTGCTCAAGCGAGCAGCCGAACACAAAGGGGCCGCTTTTGTCGAGATCTATCAAAACTGCGTCGTGCTCAACCCCACGGCTTGGGAGCACACCACGGATTCAGACGTGCGCGACGACAATATCGTGTTCTTAGAGGAAGGGGAGCCCCTCATCTTTGGCAAGGACCGGGACCGGGGCATCCGCATGAACGGTACTGAGCCCGAGGTCGTCGCACTCAGCGATGTGGCCCCAGATGAGCTGGTCGTGCATCAAGAGGGGCGCGAAAACGCCAGTTATGCCTATATGCTCAGCCGGATGGAATACCCATCGATGCCGCTGCCCTTTGGCGTGCTGCGCGCCCTCGATAGGCCAACGTACACCGAGTTGCTGTTCGACCAAATCGACGCGACGACCCAACAGCGGGGGGAGGGCGATCTCGCGGCCCTGTTTAGCGCGGGCGATACTTGGGTCGTCGAATAGGAGAAAAACCCTTGATTTGCCCTTTGTGTTCCCACGACAATATCTCTGGAGTTGACCTCTGCGAGGAGTGCGGCCAGAGCCTGAGCGAAGCGTATCAAGATTGGAGCAGCGAGGAATACAGGGGAATTTTTACCGAACCGCTTTCCGCGCTCAATCCGCAGGAGATGGTCTGTGTGTCGCCGACCACTTCGTTGGCCGAAGTGGTTTCCCTGCTCAAAGAGCGGCACGTCGGCTGCGTGTTGGTGACCAATGAAGGTGGGCAGCTAATCGGCATCTTTACCGAACGGGACCTCCTCTACCGAGTGGCGGGTCTGATCAGCGATTTGGAACAGATCGCAGTCGAGAGCCTGATGACGCCGAAGCCCACCGCGCTTAAGGCCGATGCGGCCGTGCAGCACGCTCTGCATTTGATGAGCATCCACGGTTTCCGCCATGTGCCGCTGTTGGACGATGACGACCGACCGGTTGGCTTGGTCTCGTTTAGGTACATCGTCCGTTTTATCGAAGAGAATTTTTCCTCCGCAGCTTGAGCGAGTTGGCCGCTAGGCTAACTTTAGTTTTCTTGAAAGGCGGTTGTGCTATGTCATTGAGCCACAAGGCGATATGTTCGCTCCTCGCGTTGGTACTGTTGAGTCCCTTAGAGGTTAGGGCCGAACTGGACTGGGCCGCCCTGAACAGCACGCGCGAGGTCACCGAAGCCGAGTGGTTGCAGTTACAACTGTCCGTATTGGGGTTAAAACTGAGCTATCCAGCCTACCGCATCGACCTAAAGCTGACCGAAGACTCGGCGATTGAATTTACCTTTGTCGCCAGTAGTGGGATGGCCAAGCATCTGACCGAAGAGCTGGGCAAGAGCGAAGCCGACGAGGTTATTTCCTACCACGCGCAGGGCGTAAGTGACCAAGTAGAAATGTTGATCCGCGACGAGTTCCCAAATTTGTGGTCTAGCTTCGACCCCCGCCAAGATTTTCGCGGGCAATTTCTCGGCCCAGGTGAGGAGTGGAACGACCCGCCGCGAGAAATCGGCACTTGGTTGGAAAACAAATTCTCTTGGGGTCGCTAAGGGCTAGTGCCCCTATTCCGGATCGCGGTGGGGCATTGCTCTGTGCGTTGATTCGTCGAGGGAGATGTCCTTGTCGATGACCGGCTCTTCGGTGGTCACGATCCAGCCGCGCACTTGCCGACCGAAGACATTAATCTCCTTGCGCTGGGCGTCGATGACCTTGGAAGAAGCGGTGTGCCGCTCTTTGTTGATACAGAAAAAAGTGTGCCGGCGCGTCGTGCCTTTTTCTCTGCCTTCCATGCGTTCCATCCGCCGTACCCTTTCAAGTTTGCGCGAACTGGTGGACCACATCCACTAGCAATTTGACCTTTTCATAGGGCGTATCTGGATAGACGCCGTGCCCCAAGTTGAAGATGTGGGGGCGGCCCCGACCCTGCTTTAGAATGTGCTGAGCGGCCTTGGCAATGCTCGCCTCTGAGCCGTAGAGGGCGCAGGGATCTAGATTGCCCTGTAAAGGCATGGTATCTCCGAACAAACCGTAAGCTGCATCGAGATCGATTCGCCAATCGAGGCTTAGGACTTGGGCACCGACGCGGCCAAAGCTGGACAGATTTTGCGCCCCGGCAAGCGGGAAGTAAATGACCGGAGCATCCAGCGCGGCGAGGCTGCGGCAAACTCGCCGCACATAGGGTAGGGCGAATTCGTTAAACTGTGCCGGAGACAACAAACCGATAGAAGTGTCGAAAATCTGGACAGCGTGGGCACCGGCTGCGATCTGGGCGCGCAAGAAGCGGCTGGCGAGGTCGGTGAGCAGGTCGAGCAGCCGATGGGCGAGGGCGGGGTCGCTGTGGATCATGCGGCGAAAAGCGGGAAAGTCCTTGGCATGGCTCCCTTCCACCAGCCAAGTGGCCAAGGTGAAAGGCCCGCCGGCATATCCGATGAGCGGGACTGCGGGCGGCAGGGCGTTGCGTACCAGGTGCGCAGCTTCTAAGACGTAGGCGAGGTCGTCTTCGGGGACGACGGGGTTGCGGAGGCCGTCGATGTCGGAAGCTGAGCGGATCGGGCGGGCGAAGACAGGGCCGGGTGCGTAGGTCAGCTCGCAGCCGAGCGCCTCTAAGGGCGTTACTAAGTCGGTAAAGAGAATAGCCGCATCGACTCCGAGCATATCGACCGGCATGAGGGTAATTTCGGCGGCGAGTTCGGGGGTTTGGAAAAGTTTGAGCAGGGAGCCGTGCCGCTGGCGCAGCTCTCGATACGGCTTGAGGATACGGCCAGCTTGACGCATGATCCAGATGGGAGGCGTTGCCGGCGCTTGGCCCCGACAGGCTTGGAGAAAGGGGGCGGCTGAATCGGACAAAGTGCTAGCGACCCGGTTCGACCATCCACTCGGGCAAGGCGATGCGATAGGTGACCACGTCCTCCAGCGGTTTGAAGCGGACGCAGTCTCCTTCCATATCGGCCCGATAGACGTCGGGATCCTCGTCATCGGACTTGAAGGCCAACAGGCGCAACGGGGGTAGTTTGCGATCTGGCCAGTACTGGCCCACGTCGATCACTATATCGGCTTGGCACCCAAAGGGCACGACGTCAATTTCCCATTTGCGCTCTTTAATGGCGACAGCGCCGTCGAGTTCTACAGGGCCAAATCGCCCCCGTTGCCCTCGGGTATCGACGAACAAATAGTCCGCGCAAGAGGCGTAGTCTATGTGCCCCGAGCCGGCGTCGGCCGAATAGACCAGCAGCGATGAGTCCTGCCAAGCGCAAAAAGAGCCTGGGGTAAGGTGGTAGGCCACATCGCTCTGGTGGACGGTCCAGGACTGCTCCCAACCGAGGTTGGCATAGACTTCGAGACCATTGTCGTACGTCACCCGCACCTGTCCGTGGGCAAACGCGCCGGAAAGCAGCGCATCGTTAGTCTCCAAAAACTGGTCGTTGTGGCAGTAGGCGATGGCGCGCACGGGGACGCGGAGGTAGTGCTTTTGCAGTTCGCGCAGCATGTAATAGGATTTGACCGTAGAGGCGAGGCCCCACTCCAACTGGTCGGGGAGCAGACAGGCATGGCCAAAGGCCGCAGTAGCGGCGAGATAGCGGTCGAGGTAGGTGCTGCGACTGTGTTTTTCGCCTTGGGGGATGTGCCCAGCAAAGTACTGATCGATGGTCCCCAGCCCCGCATCGGTTTCAATGGGATGGAGATTTTGCAGGTCGAAGTCCACCAACGGCGGAATGCGGCTGGGATCGTTTCCGACCATGCGAGCGAGGTAACCAGTCAGGACGCCGGCGTAGAGCCAGTGATTGCCGCCGTTCCCGATGGCTAAGCCAGCTTGGGCTTGGGAGCGGAGGATGCTCTGTTGCAGAGAACAGCTACTCGCCAAGTGGCTGATTGCTGCCGCGCCGTCGCTGAAGTCGTTGAATTCCCAAGGCGGGACTTCGGCGTGTTCGCTTACGTACAGGGCGTCGCAGGGGTACTTGTCGATAATGGTGCGCGCGTGTTCGGGTGCGCGCGCTAGTGCTTCGGACGGCTTGAGCAGATAGAACCCAGGTCCGGTCGGGGTCGGGCTGCCGTCGGCGAGTTGGGCCGCCAATTCGGGCTGCCAGCAGGAACTGGTAGGGGCGATGTGGCGATAGTTGACCTGGAGGCTGGTTTTGTAGCCCAAGTCGGACAGGGCATCAAGGTACTCGTCGAGGGCGTCTTCACCGCCTTTGCCCTCGGCTCCTTCCACCACGAGCGTGGCGTCGCCGTCGCCGTCGTGCCAAGTTTCGCTGGGGTGGTTGATCAGCAAGTGATCGATGCCCATCAGCTTGAGCTGGCGCATGCTTTCGTATAACTCGACGTAGCTCTCTTGGGATGCGTCGATATAGGGAATGTTGTACCAGACCCAATCGGCTAGCGTTTCGCCTGACTCGGCCTCGGTCGAGGAAAAGGCCGGAAGGACTTCCTCGTATTGGGTGGAGACCGTTATGAGCCAGCGTTCCTGAAAGTCGCTGCGCTTGCCGTCGCTTTGGCTGGCGTAGCGACAGCCGCCGTTGAGTTGGAGCAAGCGCTGAGATTCTGCTTCAGAAGGGGCATACAAAGTGGAAGCACGCGAGTAGTGCCAATCCACAAAGCTAGACAGGAAGTGGCCCGAGGTGCAGAGGATGCGCGGGTAGTTGTCGCCGAAGTTGAAATAGGGAATGGCGATCAGGCGCGGGTGCAAGGCCCCGGTGACGCGACCGAGCGAGAGGCCGGTGCCTTTGCCATGCCCACCCTCAATTTCCACGACGAGGGACTTGCCGTTGATGCGGAGCCGGTAGAGGAAATTGGCTTGTTCCTCTCCTAGTTTCCACTGCCAGCGGGCCTCGACGCAATCGCCGACTTGCTCGCAGGAAATGAAGTGTCGCTCTACTTCTTCGCTATTGGCTGGCCAAACCGAGCCGCCCATTTCCACGGCAATCCCGCCATCTTCGGCTGGGGTGATTGGGTCGCCATTGTTGACTTCCAACTCGATATCGGCGAAGGTTCCATCAATGGGCGTGTAGATAAATTGGACCACGGCAGAGACGGAGCGGCTTTCAAAGACAAAGGAAATACCTTCTTTGCGGATCGAGGTTTCGACTTCTTCTTGGAGCGTGGGAAAGATCGAGGGTTGGCTTTGGCTAGCGGATGCGGGTTGTTGCTCGCCCAGAGCCGTCGCCGCCCC
>JAJEEZ010000653.1:0-3607 GCA_022820705.1 Candidatus Latescibacterota bacterium
GTGCTTTGAGAATGGCAATCCACAACTCGCGCTCGAGGACGATCCGACCGCGTTCAGACCACAGATCTTGGATCGCCTGACTGGCGTAGCGCTGGGCGAGGACATTGGCGATGACTGTAGGCATGACGTGATTTATCATAAGCATTAGGCATCATAAACGCCAATGCGCGTCAAATTAGCCCTAGCCACCGCCAATAGAGCAAGTTGAGCGGACAGAGCAGGACCAAGGATATTGTGGAAATAAGGCCCTGGGCGAGGACGAGTTGCTGCATGGAGAGCTGCCGAAAACCATAGGCCACCATGAAAGGTGCTGACTGGTAGGGCAAAAAGGCCAAGGTCGTAGCCATGGCTACGCTGAATGCTGCCGATAGCGGCGAGATCCCATGCTGGCCCCCTAACTCCATCAGCGGGATGGTTGCTACGCCGGCTACGGCGGCTATATCCATCAGGAAATCAAGAGGGAGGGCGATCAAACAAAGCGACAGATGCTTGCCCAGCCAGCCGTATTCCTCCAACGCCAGATACTCACTGCAAGCCGCGATGAACAGATGGTTAAATCCGGCCGCGTCCAAGGCGTGGCCCAACGTGAGCAGGGCGACAATGTAAACTAGGAGCGCGAAACGCACCTTGACCAAGTCGCCAAAACGGAGCAGGCCCCCACGCGGCCAGAGGAACAACACCACTAGACCCAAGCCAATATAGACGGGCTGGATGTGGTGCAAGAGATCCGTGGCCCACAAGCCCACGCCCGCAAGGAGAATGTACAGAGCGCGCCGCTGGACACGGGTCAGCGGTGCGCTCTTAGAGGAAGGGACTTGCTGGATGACATGGCCGTCGAGGTGGCGGCCAAAAAGCATCCAGATCGCGCCGAGCGATACTAACGTGCGCAAAAAGCCGATGACAGGAAACATCCAATACAGCCAAGTGGCCCAAAATATGGGTGTGCCTTGGGTTTTTTCGTATTGGCCGGCCAGTACCAAGTTGGGCACGGAGCCGGTCAAAAGTCCACAGCCTCCGAAATACGTGCTGCAAAGCAGGGAGAGTAGCACCGCGGCCTTGAGATGCGGCGATGGGCGGATGGGCAGACGCTCGACGAGAGCGATGCCAATTGGCATCAGGAACAAGACGCGGATTACTCCGGACGGGATTAGGAAAGCCGTCACTAACCCGATCAGGTGCAATTGGCAGAGTAGGAAGAAGGGGCGTTGCGACAGACGGGACTGGAGCCAAGATGCCAGCGCGTCTCCGAGGCCCGTTTTGGTCACCCCTAAGCTCAGGGCCATGCCGGCGAGGACGAGCCACACCGTCTTAGAGACGAAAGGGGCTAGGCTCTGCTCAAAGCTCAGTAGGCCAACGACCGGAATCAGGACGAGCACCCCCGCCGAACTCAGCGCGATGGGTATGGGTTCGGTAGTCCAAAAGAACAGGGCAAAAAGGGCGATGCCAAGGGCGTTTTGCACGGGGATAGGTAGCGCGGTCAACGGGGCAGCAAAGCCTAAAAGGAGGGCCGCGATACCCAATAGCAAGCCCACCCATTGTTTAGGCGCTAACTTGGATATGGTCAGAGAGAGTCGGTGGATCAAGGGACCTTGGGGGCTTGAGGGAGAGCAAAAAATAAAAAAGGCCCAGCTTTTGAAAAGAGCGGCCCAAACCTATTATCTTGCATAGAGGATACGTACAATGGCGCAATTGAAATCGATCCGCCTGCGCTTAGACAAGCCTTTGACCGGGCCGTACGACCGACTTTTGCGTCGTCCCGGCCCCGAGGTCGCCGCACTGGCAGCGGGCGAGACAATGGCGATCATTCGTGGCACGCGGCTGCTAAAAGCCATGCCCTTATGGGAAAGCGAGGCCGCGTGTTATTACGCCACAGGCAAGGCAGACACTGGGTGGTCGCCGGAAGATTTTAGGGACGCAGAGCAAGCCGAGCGCTGGGCAGAGCATGGACTGGTGAATTCGCTGGCTGTGCCCGTAGGTTACTTCAAGCTACCCAATGCCGCTTGGGTCAGCGCACTGGCGGCCGAGCTGACGCCGTGGACGGCTCAAGCCGTCGAAACATGGCGGGCGGGGATTGAGCGGGACATTTGGCTGACCGTATTGAGGGTGTATCGCTGTGCGCCCGTTCAACCGAAATTTTTGCGTCAAACGGGTCTGCACCTGCGCGTCCGGCCCTTTGAGGTCGAGCAATTGCAGCCGGTCGTTTTAGAAAGCGAGATAGAGCGGCGAATGGAACAGATACAAGAGGCTATAGAAAGACACGCTCGCGGCGGCACCCGTGCGGGCGCAAGCTACGACGCCCAGGCCTTCACCGCGGAGACCGGCTACAGTGCGGAAAAGCTAAAGGGCTGGATTGACCAATGGCGGCGCAAGCAGCAACTCATCCTATACGGCCCGCCCGGCACCGGCAAGACGTACTTGGCTGAGCGCCTAGCGCGCTATTTGGTGGATGACGGCGGTTTTAGCGAACTCGTGCAATTCCACGCTTCGTACGCGTATGAGGATTTCGTCCAGGGCATTCGACCCCAAGTGGTAGAGGGCGCACTGCACTACGAATTGGCCGCCGGGCACTTTCGGCGGTTTTGCGCCAAGGCACGCCAAGCTGGAGAAAAGCCCTGCGCGTTGATCATCGACGAAATCAACCGCGCAAACCTCGCGCGCATTTTCGGCGAGCTAATGTACCTGCTAGAATACCGCGCCCGCCCGATCACCTTGGCTGCTGGCGGCCCCGAATTTTCGATCCCCGCCAACGTCTATCTCATCGGCACGATGAACACGGCCGATCGGTCAATCGCCTTGGTTGACCAAGCCATGCGGCGGCGATTCAGCTTTGTCCGGCTGTGGCCCAACTACCAGCTTTTGGCAAATTATCTCGCTAACAGGGGGATACCCCCGGAGAAATTGGTCGCGCTAGTAAAAGAAGTAAATCAATCCATCGGGGACGAGGACTGCGAACTGGGCATTTCTTTCTTCATGGTCGCCGATATCGCAACAGCGCTGGCACACATTTGGCAAGGCGAGGTCGAGCCGTATCTGGAGGAGGTGTTTTTTGATCGCCCGGACCAGATGGCGCGCTTTCGCTGGTCCAAGGTAGCCGGGCGTTTGCAGGATTGAGCGTGCGACGCTACGAGTTGATCGAAGAGGAAGTGGCGGCGATACCGGCTGCCGAGCTTGCGGTCGAACAGGCCCTGCACCTGCACGCCCAATATCCAAAAGAGTTGGAGTTCGGCTTCCCTAGCCCGCTCAATGGCCAGTGTTATCAGCTCAGATCGCGGGGCTATGTCGGCGTGGTGCCATTGGGCGCGGATGCCGCCTTGGAAATCAATCCCAAGATACGCTGCTCGCTGCTCATGTCCATGCTAGAGTACGCCTATCAGTTGCCCAAAATCAGTGAGCACAAGGCCCCGGCCACGATGGGGGATATCTACGAGTTTTGGGCCGAGGTACTCGCGCACAAAGTCTTGCAACGGGTGCGGCGCGGGCTGTTTTGGGATTACCAAACTCGCGAGGGCCTCAGTCGGTGGGTGCGGGGGCGCATGTACCCCCAACGCAGCGGTCTGGGCGTCCATTCCTACTGTCGGTTTGCCGAGCACACGCCCGATATCATCCA
>JAJEEZ010000003.1:0-6633 GCA_022820705.1 Candidatus Latescibacterota bacterium
ACTCAGGCGGAGTCCCAATCCGATCAAAGAACTCCCCCACTGCCGGCGGTGCCGAGCGCAATGTCTCCTCATCCTCATCCATCCCAGCCCTGATGAATTCGGCCTGCTGATCTTGGTCGGCGGCAGCTATTGCATTGACTAAGGAATCAGCTTCGGGATCGCCGATGAGCGTGTGCTCAATGTACTTATCGGCAAGCTCGGGGTCGGACGCACGGGCCTTTTCGTACCCAAGCTGATATGCGATAGGTATTTGCATTCGGCGAGACCTATTGAACCTTGACGCCTTGTCGCATTTAGTCCAACGTGTTGAAAGAACCTTTTTGTTAGTCCAACCTATTATACTTACTCAACTTATGGATTGTCAATCACATAAAATCCCTATTGAATTCACCACTCCTACACGAACTTCGGCCCGCCGCAGCCATCGTTGACCACGTGGCTGCGCACTGGAATCGCCGTTTGGTCGGGAATGACTAATTCGAGCGGCGAATCATTTTCAATGACAGTGCCAGCCCCCACGCGCACCCCAGCCCCCAATTTAATCGCGCCAGGCCGCACAGCCCTCGTTATGATCGTGCCGATAGATACCGACACGCCAACCCGGCAATCCGGGCCAATCGCGACGATGCCGTTGATTTCAGTGTTGGCTCCAATCGCCGTGCGATCGCCCACCTGCACAGGGCCGAAAATCCCGGCATCCGTGCCAATGAACACGTAGTCGCCAATGATGGGATGGCGCTGCTGCACCTTGCCGCTGAGACCGCCCAAAGTACACGGATAAATGTGGCACCCGCTGCCGATAATACCCGTCTGTCCAGTGGTGATGCCGCGATGGGGATGGTCGAGAAAGTTGGCATCGCCCATCTGCGTTTCGGGATGGATATCCGCCTGGTAGTAGCGCCCCCCCAACTCGGCAATGGCCCGTGGCAGCAAGGGCACCGGCCGCCGCGTCAGCCCGGATTCGCCGGCCACCGAGCCGGAGCGCGTTAGGGCGTGGGCAATGTCGTGGTAGAACAGCACCCGCCAGCCCGGATAAGTGCTCATCACGAGCTGCATCTGATAGTCGAAAATGAAGTCGCACTCCAGCGCGCCGAGGAAGTCGCGATAGTGATCGAAGTCGCGGCGGCGAATGGTCTCTTCCAAGGCGGCCCGGAAGTCGATCTTGAGTAGCTGCTCCTGCGTCAACCCGCAGTTGTCGAGCAAATAGGCGTCCCAAACGGCCGGATCCCTAAGCGCGGCAAAGCGGTTCCAGTGAGCGCGCACCTTGTAGGCGGGCAATTCCCACAACAAGCAAATGGTGTTCATCAGGGCCTTCTCTTCAGCGCCTTCGCTTTCGCCCGCCGCCAAGAACGACTGCGCGATCATCGCGTAGAGCTGGTCGGCAATCTCGCCGATGGCCTCGTCGAGCGATGGCTTTTGGTGCCCCGGCCCGAGGGCATTATGCGAGCCAGGAGCGACGCATTCGAGCAAGTTGCCCAAAACCGTTTCCAGCAGATCGCGATTGACAAATCCGCGCCCGGAGCGCTGCGAGAGAATGTCCCGGTCAACCGCGTCGATGCGCAGCGCGGCGACCTCCTCTGCGGTGTAGATCGGCACCAATTGCTCTAACAGCCGCTCTAACAGCTCCCACTTGCGGCGTTGATACGCAGTGTCAAACAGCGTGGAATTGTTCATCTGTTGCTCCCCATTCTGCCTCCGCATAATTTTAACGAAACTTATGGAACGCACGCCGGGTTGCAACCCGGCCTCACGCTTACAGGGAGAAACCATGCACCCATTTGAATCACTAGTAGTACGCGAAGGCGCAGTCGGCATCCACTGGTTTGGCCAGAGCACGTTTGGCCTCAAGGACGCGCAGGGAACCATCGTCCAAGTCGATCCTTACTACCCTCACGAGCGGCCAGCCGACCGCTTCATCCACGCCCGTCCCCCACTCCACGAAGCGTCGCTGCACACGGATTTCGTACTCCTGACCCACGACCACGGCGACCACACCTGCACCGAGTCCATTGCGCGCATTGCCGCGGCCTATCCAGCCGTGCAAATCGTCGGTCCGGCAGAGAGCATCGAACGCATCCGCGACGCTGGCATTACGGCCACAGCAACAACAATTGCCGCCGGTGAGGCCGCCAAGCTGGGCACCATGACGGCCCACGCAGTGTATGCCAAGCCCCCAGCGGGCCTGCCCAGCGACGACATCGCCCCGCCCGATGTGACCCACCTCGGCTACGTGGTGGAAACCGGCGACGTGCGCGTGTACCTCTCCGGCGACCCGGTCAACACGTTTGCCGAGCACGAAGCACTACTCGCGCCCATCCGCGCCCTCGCGCCCGACATCGGGCTACTGACCAATCACCCCAGCGAAGGGGAATTCCCCTTCTTTGCTGGCTCGGCTAAGATGGCCTCGGCGCTTGGCCTCAAGGCCGCGGTGCCAGCCCATTACGCCTGCTTTGTCGCCCGCAACTACGATCCCCAAGAATGGGCGGCTGCGCTCGATGGAGTCGAGCCGCTGATCATCCCATATAACCAATCCACCGTCTATTCGGCCCACTAACACAAGGGTTGGGCGTGTTGATTTTATCGCCTGCGTTTATTATTATGGAAAGTTCATCAACGCGTCGGAGCTTTCTACTCAGGCGTTCACTTCAAACGTAAGGAGTATCAAGTATGCGGCGACTTACAATCGCAGGCGTTCTCAGCCTTGCCCTCGTGGGTACGGCGAGTGCTCAGTTTTTCGATCCGCCCGATCTGGCGGATCGCAACGGCAGTCAGGGATTTTGGTTTTACATGCTCGAAGTCCCCGATCCCGGTGCTATCACCATCGACGCCCATGGCGACGACTGGGGTTGGTTTGACCCGGAGTACACCCTGACCATGGACGAGTGGCGCGACGAAGGCGACCGCCCGGCCCCCGACCGCGACGACCTGTTCATCACCACCTTCATGGGTTGGAAGGGCGGCGACGACAACCGTTGGTATTGCTTCTTGGAAGCAGTTGACGACGTGTTGGCACACGCCGGCACGAATGTCGCCCGCTGGGACGGCGACATGCTGCAAGTCGGCCTCGACCCGCAGGATCACGGGCGCGAGCGCAGTCCGGCCTCCGGCTACACCATGGAGTGGCTGATGGCACCGGGTGACCTCAGCCCGCCGACCAACGTCGCTTTCCGCTACACCGAGCAAGAAGCGTGGGCCGAGTACGGCGAATCGCCGTGGATCGAAATGGCCGTGCGCGTCGATCCACCCGAAGCCTGGGCCGCCGACCTGTGGGCCGAGGGCGGCACCACGTACTACGAGTGGAGCGTCAAGGTCCTCGCCTTCCAAGAGGACGCTGGTCCGTCGGCGAGCGAGGTATGGCAGCTAGACGCAGTGGCCGGTGAAGATGGTTCGGGCCTGCCTTTCGCCATGTGGTACGAAGACGGCGAAGGCCCGGATTCGAGCTTCTCGCCCAACGAAGACGGCACCCCAGGCGGTCGCAACGACTGGACCACCCGCGGGCCCGAAGCCTCGTCGCGGCAGTACTACTCCATTGCCAAGCTGCTGCGCATTGGCGAGTACTCCAGCCCCACGTCAGTCGAGTCCTCGACTTGGGGTAAGATCAAAGACTCGTTCTAAACACAAGGCGACCGACCGGTCGTTAATAGTAGGGGCGACCAGCCGGTCGCCCCTACATTATTTTTAGGGGATTGCATCGTGGACAAACGGCTATGGGCTTGGTCCTTACTGCTGACCCTGCTGCTGGGGGCTTGCGGCCGCTACTTTCACACGCCGCTCCAGCCCGCCAGCCACCAAGCCGAGGGCATGACCGTCAACGACGACGGCTCCATCACCTACGCCCTCGACCGCCTGTCGATTGAGCTCAAGCCCATGACGGACGCGGAATTAAACCGCCTCGCCCCCGGGCCAGACCTGTCCAACAACCCCTATACCTTTGGCGAGTGGACGGCCCCGGGCGACGAGTGGACGCCGCCGCGATTTACCGTCTTTCGGCTCAAGGTCAACAACTATCAATTTCCCAAGGTCAAAATCGACCCGCTCAACGTGCGTATTACCGCGGCCAACACCCGGCAGTACGCGGCGCTGAGCTACGCCCAATTATACCAGTATTTTCGCTCGTTTTGGCTGGGCCGCACCGGCCAAGGGCGCAAGACCTTTCAAGCTCGTACAGACGCGCTCAAACGGACGCTGTACAGCGGAGCTATGGTCTTCAGCGGCAGCGAAGAACAGGGGTTTTTGGTCTTTCCCGTCCTCGACGACGATGTCCGCGCGATCCAAGTACACATTGAGAACATCGTCTTGCGCTTCGACTATACAGACGCCCCCTTAGAGGCGATTGATCTGAGCTTCTCCTTCCAGCGCGACACCCTGCAAGGGTATGACCCCTCGGCCGCGGCGCGGATCAACTGATGACCGCTCCCGCGCCCAGATCCCTCGTCGGCGCCTTCCTAGCGGTGCTTGGGGGGCTAGCGCCAAGCGACGCGCAAGTTGAGGTGTGGCACATCGGCAAGGGGGGGCTTACGTGGGTTTCACAGGCCGAGACCCAGATCGGCGCGCTGGACGTCGATGGTGCCCTACAGCCCCTAAAGCTCCAAGCCGGCGAAAACCTCATCGAACTGCTCCGCGCTTCGGGCCAGCGCTTTCTCAACGGCCAGCCCCGCGACTTCACCCTCGGCGGCCAGCCACGAGCGTGGTCCAACGACGGCTTCTTCAACCAAATCTCCGGCCCCCTCGACCTGATCGACGGCGATCCCTCGACCTCCTCGTCGGGCGTGTTCAAGACCGCCCAGAGCCAAGCCGGGGCGACGTTCTTTTGGGATTTGGGCGCGCCCTTCCCAGTCAACCGCATCCGCTTCTTTCCCGCTCCCAACGACGACGCCTTTGTCAAAGCCTTTGAACTGCGGGTCAACGACGGCGAAAACTTCAACGACATCAACCGGCCGCAATACGAGGTTTTGCGGCGGGTGGAAGTCAACCGCGAATCCACCGTCGATATCGAATTTGCTCCCTTGCAAGGCCGCTTCCTCCAGCTACTCGTGCTGTCGAAAACAGTGTTCAACATCGCGGAGTTTGAAATCTACGGACAGGGTTTTGTGCCGGTCGCCAGCTACGAGTCGGCGCTGCACTCCTTTGGCGGCCCGGTCAACTACGGTCGCTTGCGCGTACACGCCACGCAACTTGGAACCGGGGCCGCCAGCGCGGCCATCCAGATGCGGACTGGGGCCGACGACAGCCCGCTGGCGTACTTTCGCCGCGACCGCGACACCGGTCGTCAGGAGGAAGTGCCCGCGACCGAATACAACACCGACCTGCCGCGCCGCGCCCTGTACCGCCAAGACCCAGACACCGGCGAGCTGTTAGAGGAACTGGACCGAGCCGAATACCTCAATCTGCCGATCGAGGAGCAAGGGCCGGTGAGCGATTTCGTCAAGGGCGACATCCGCGACGACGTGAACAACTGGAGCGCGTGGTCGCCGAGTACGCACATCACCGGCACGGGCACAATCGAAGTGCCCATAGAACTGCCCAGCCCAAGGGAATTCATGCAGTTCCGCATCTTCTTCGACGGCGACGCAGAAAACGCCGTGCGCATCGACACCTTTCAGGTGGAGTTTTCGCCTGGGCTGGTCAGCGAGGCCGTCGGCGAGGTGGCTCTCGCCACCGATCCATTTCCCGCCAGCGGCCTGCTCGAAGTCGCAGGGGGCATCGACACAACCTTTACCTACGACATCCGCACCGAGTTCGCAGATGACGTAGCCAGGTATCGCGGCGTCCGCATTGAGGCGTTTCCACCGCCGGTATTCGAGAGCCTGCAAATGGGCGATCCCCTTGTGGCTGCAGCAGACTTTGAATGGGCGACAACCGAAAGCGGCTTCGACGTTTTTTTCGCGCCCGTTGCCGCCGACAACAATCAGCCTCTGCGGGTCACCTTCCGCCTGCGGCCGCTGGTACACAACACCCCGATCAATGCCTATCTCCTCGGCGCGGGAAGCGTCCCGCCGCATCCCATCGCCCCGGGCAATGCCAGCGAACTAGTGGGCACCAATGCGACCAATGCCTTTGCGACTCAGGCGCAGCCCGAGCTACAACTAGCGCTTTCAACGGCCATAATCTCTCCCAACGGGGACGGCCGCAACGATGCCGTCGCCATTGACCTCGTGTTGTCCCAGTTCGCCGCAGATACCGCCGTGGCGGTCGAGATTTTCGATCTCAGCGGACGCAGGGTGCGCCAGCTAGTCTCCCAGCCGCGTCCAGCCGGCTTTTACTCCGAAATTTGGGACGGTCGCGACGAGCAGGGCGATCTGGTGGCCCCGGGCCTGTACCTCTGCCGCGTCGGCGTGGACGCCGACTTCGACGTGTTTGCCACCGTAGAGCCGATAGGGGTGGCCTATTGACCGCGCTGAGCAACATGCGATGGCTGGTGCTGCTCCTCGTCAGCAGCCCGGTGGCGGCGCAGACGCCCTCGGCTTGGGTCGTGGGTGGCACAAGCGGCGAACCGTGGGCTGCGGCCGCGGAGCGCTGGATCGCCCTCGACGACTCTGTGCGCGCCGGAGCGATTCAGCCGCGGGCAATTCCTCTAGGACACACAGTTACCCGCCAACTCGTGCGCACCGGCATTGCCACGACTCAGCGCAA
>JAJEEZ010000272.1:0-3920 GCA_022820705.1 Candidatus Latescibacterota bacterium
AAGAGCGTGGCGATGCACAGGATGGTAATGGCCAAGCCGGTATAGCCGACGAAGAAGAAGGTGTAGGAGAAGAGCACCAGGTAGATGAATTGGGCCAACCCCACCTCCACCAAGGCCAGCCGCAGGCCGACTACGAGCCGCATGTAGGAGACGACCAAGAAAACGGACACGGCCGCAGCCAGCAAAAAGGCGTAGTGGATGAGCAAGTGGTCGGCTAGGTAAGCCAAAAGCAAGTGGAAGCTGAAAAAGGCCGCGCCGATGAAGAAGTAATTCATCGGATGGATGTCGATGCCTTTGACCGCGGCAAAGACGAAGAGAACGAAGAAAAAGAGAAAGAGGGACATGGGCGCGGCTTGGGTCACGTCTTGTACCCAGGGGCCTGGATTGAGGCGGGCAGGCATGACCATGCCGAGGGAAGCTCCGGTGAGCAAGCGGTCGTACTGCCAAGTGAGACGCCAGCCATCGGCGGTGCGCTCCTTGTGAGTGGGTGCTAGGCTTTGGCGCGGGAAGTCGATGGCGTCGAAATCAGTGTGCATGACCAACTCGAAATCGGAGACCTGCTCGACGTGGTCGCCGAAGCGGTACCACCATTCTTCTAAACCCTGCGACTGATAGGAAAGACGGATCTGGCGACTCTGACCCGGCGCGAAGTGCAACGGCTGCTGCAAGTGTCCTTCTGCCAGCGGCAGCGGGGCGATGGGTTGACCGTCAATGGATAGGGTGAAATCATCGTACACAGCTTGGGAAGTAGGCAGGGCTAGATCGAAGGTCAGGTCGAGGGGGCGGTCGGTCTCGTTGGTCGCGGTATAGGTGGCGTCCAATGCCACTTGGTAAGTGGCGTACCACAGCAGGCCCTTGCGGCGGTGTTCGAGGTGTAGATCAACTTGTAGGCGGCTGGCTTCTAGGGGCAGGAGATGCCGTCGCTCCTTGGAGTGCTCTGTCAATTGGCCGTCAGGGGTCTGTTTGACGACGGTTTCCTCGGTGGTCCAGTACAGGAGTGGGGCGCGTTGGGACTGAGAGGTGCCCCACAATTGGCCCACCTCGGCTTTGAGTTTGGTGTCTTGCTGGTGGGTGCGATGCGAGACGACCTCTGCCAAGATGATCCAGGCGACACTCGTGCAGGCAAAAATGAAGCCGATAGCGGCAATGCGGTACAGCATGAAGCCCTCCTTCAACTGCGTTTGAACGTCTCGCCGATAGCTAAAGTTCCACGTACAGATAAAGTAATCGCCTCAGGGGCGGTCCTCCAGCCAGTGCCGAAAGAAGCCGCTGCTGTTTAGCTGAAGGCCGCACGTCGTTGGGAGCGCCGGCGGTGATGCGTTAGTGCAATAGCGTCAGCTTGTGTGTCTCGACAGCCCCATCAACCGCAAGCACCAAAAGATAGGTGCCCGACGCTTGGAACTGCCCGGCTTGGTCGCGGCCGTCCCAGACGAATTGGTAGCTTCCGGCCGGACGCATCCCCTCAGTGGCCAGCACTCGCACCTGCTGCCCTAGTTCATTGTAGATACGAACCGATACGGACGCCGAATGCGTCAACTCGAAGGTGATGGTAACAGCGGCGTTGAACGGATTGGGATATAGGCGCAAGGCGGACAACGCTTCTTCAGCAAGGGTTGCCGCCGCCTGCTCCTTGACGACCGTGGATGCTGGAGACACCATCCACTCGCTGCCCCGGCAGATGCGGCGCAAATGGGAAAATACTCCACCAGTCCACCACATAATGTTCGCCACCGACATCGCCACTAACAGATCGCCCTCCGGCGTCAATAGCAACTGAGAAGGATGCCAGATCGGAGCCTCCAACGCCGAACCCCCATCGCCGATATGGTCGCGGCAGCGTTCTGTCCACCCCTCTGGATCGCTATTACAGCCTAGGGAAAAACTAGCATCCACTCCGTTGCCGGCAATGGTTTCGAGGATGCCATCGGATCGGACGCGATGAATGCGGTTGAAATAGTAATTGGCGATATACAAGCTGCCCTGTGGGTCAATAGCGATGCTCGCTGGGAAGTCTAAAAGGGCTTCGGTCGCCGGCCTTCCCTCGGCACCAAAGTATCGACGCCATTTGCCCTCAAATTCCTCGCCGACAATCTGGTCGGGGGCTGCCCCCGACCCGGCTAAGTGTTCGATTTCGCCCTCGGCGTGGCGGCGGAAGACCTGAGTCCGCGTCCCAAAATACAGCCTCCCTTGGCCATCGACTCGCAACGATCCTACCCAAGGCACTTCCACTAGCGTGGTGATTTTCCTTTGCGTGTCAATGCGTCGAATACCCTTATTGCCCGAAAATAGCAGATGATCCTCCTGATCGAACACCAGCGAATTGATGATGGTCTCTTCAAATGGGCCGGCAAAGGTGACCACCTGCCCGTCTGCTTCCAACCGTGCGATGCGCGACAGCGTGGGCAATCTTTTTTCGGTCCGATTTTGGTTGACATAATCGACAAAGTAGAGCCGACCGTGCCGGTCAAAGGCCATCGCTCCCGGCGCAATGCGGGCGTCTAGTGCTGCGACGGTGTCCGCCAAGACATTGAAACGCTGCAACAGAGGGGGCATAGCAGTATGTATTTCATCGTATCCGAGAGGATTTTGGTCGTAGTCATAGTCGTCCTCGCGGTACGCGATGTGATATTGCGGTACGCCGACGATGCGGGTGGCGGTGCCGTCGGATTCAAGCCGGTAGATGATCGTCTGGTCGGCTACGTAGATGCGCCCTTGAGGGCCTACGGCTAACGCTTGCGGATAATAACTGCGGTACTCTGGCGCGGCGACCAAGTCGATAAGGCCCTGTACGGTTTCGTACTCTATCGGTGGGTAGATCGTATAGCCGCTGAAGGCGGCGAGGTAATCGCCGTCAGGGGCCGTCACCGTGGTGATGGTGCCCGGGGACCCACACTGTGGCAGCGCCCACAGAGGAGACCCCGGATACACCATCCCTAAAACCAAAACGGCGAGAAGAACACTACACCGATGCCTGAGCATGTCCTTCCCTCAGTGCAACAGCGTCAACTTGTGCGTCTCGCTAGTCCCATCAACCGCAAGCACCAAAAGATAGGTGCCTGACGCTTGGAACTGCCCGGCTTGGTCGCGGCCATCCCAGACGAATTGGTAACTACCGGCCGGACGCACCCCTTCGGCAGCCAGCACTCGCACCTGTTGCCCGAGCTCATTGTAGATACGAACCGATACGGACGCCGAGTGTTTCAACTCAAAGGCGATGGTAACTTCTGGATTGAATGGATTGGGGAAAACGCTCGCTTGTGTGACGTCTCCCGCCTCTAAGCGATCACCGACTACGATCTTTGAACTTTGGCCGTCGCCGCCAAACAAAGATCGGACGCTGTTGGAGCCTACGTAAATATACCGGTAACCGGCCTTGTCATTGTTCGTGACCGTCCGCTGGCCCAGCGCTTCATACGCGGACTCATAATCGTCACACCAATCGGCACTGGAGGTCATCGCGTTTTTGCCGCTAGCATGGCCCAGCCCGAGGGCGTGGCCCAGTTCGTGGGTCACAACACTCTGCACATCCTTGGAACCCGTCCCACAGCTAGACGTGGTAGTCGTCCATTGTTTGCTATCATTAAGGACGATATCGACATCAGAAAACTCGCCGATGTCAACTCCGCTTGTCGGTGCCGTGATCAGGGTAAAGCCATTAACGTGACTGATGGTACTGTGGTTGGACCAGAAAATGGTATTGACCCCGTCGTTGGGATCGTTGGTCCGGTATATATCCATTCCGCCATAACTGATGCTGAGAACACTCGCATCAATGTTGTCCCAAGAGGCAATGGCGCTTCGAATGGCACTTGTCATTGGAGCCTAAGTACACGACAGTAACATGGGTTGATATTGTCGGGCTTGTTTAGGTTGGTCTCGTGTTTGGTGTATGATTTGTGTGAGTTGGTCTAATCCTTTTC
>JAJEEZ010000622.1:0-12505 GCA_022820705.1 Candidatus Latescibacterota bacterium
AAGAGCCGACGAAACGTCAGCCGAGGGGCAAAAGTGAGCGGGGGGGGGGTCCAAGCATTTGTTTTTTAACGACTTCTAAGGATTTTTCTGGAAGTCGGCAGGTTCCAGTTTAATCAATCAACCTCGTATTATAATGAAACCGAATTCATAACTCAACTAAGAAGGAGGATTAATTTGCCACCAACCGAAAAAACCAGCTCTAAAAACCGAGGGAAGGCTCCAATTAGACGACGCTCAGCCCGAACTCACGTTAAATCAATGGGGAATTTTAAGGGAGTTCGTCGTCTCGCTTGGGCGTTCAGGACCGCCGCTGATCCCAGGGGCCGTAGATGGCCAGGGTGGTGCCGGGATGCTGGATATTGACGAAGAGCACTTGGCCGTCGGGCGAGAAGGTCGCGCCGGCGAATTCGGAATTGTTCATGCGATTGTGCCCAAAGCGGTAGAGCTGGCCGTCGGGCGTTACGCCGACTAGGTTGTTTTCCCCGCTGCCGTCCTCGCAGACGATCAAGTCGCCGAAGGGCGAGACCGTGAGGTTGTCGGCGTTATCGACTAGGTCGCCGTCGTTCGGCTCGACGAACAGTTCGAGCGTCCCCGGTGCCTTGCTCTCATCGGCCGTGCCCTCGTGCGGACTGGGATGGTAGCGGAAGATCTGGCCTTTCTTTTTGCTGCCGCCGCTGGTGCAGACAAAGTAAATCGCGTCGCGGCCGTACCACATGCCCTCGCCACGGGCAAAGCGGGCGCAGCCCTTGCCTTCAAATCCCTGAATGCGCAAGTCGTTGTCTGGCGACTCGACGTTTTCTATATCGACCCAGCGCACGGCGAGCAGCTCGCCAGGGCGCACCAGCGCTTTTTCCCAGTTGCGGGTGTCCAAGCCGGGATGGTCGATTACGGCTAAGGCTTGCAGCCGCCCGGCTATTAGCTTGCCCGGTGCGTCGGGGATGTAGCGGTAGATCAAGCTGTCGCCAGTATCTTCGGTTTGATAGACGATTCCCGAGCGGGGATCTACGGCGACGGCCTCGTGTACGAAGCGCCCCATGGCCTTGAGCGGCACGGGTGCGGCGCGGCCGATTTCTGCGGTAGCGGGGACCTCGAAGTTGTAGCCGTGGTCTTTTTCAATCGGCCCTTCGACCCGCTGGGTTGTCTCTTCGCAGCTAATCCAGCTATGCCAAGGGGTCGGCCCGCCGGCGCAGTTGCGCACCGTGCCGGCCAAGCTGAGAAATTTCCGCTCCACTGCGCCGGTTTGCGCGTTGTACACGATGTTCGTGGTGCCGCCCAAGGACGGCATCTCGCCTTGGCCCCAGTCGTACAGATCTTCTTTGGGCAGTTTGCCCAAATTTTCGTTGTCGTCGCCGAAGGCACCGGCTTCTTTCGACCCGGGACTCAGCTCTTGGTTGCACACCAAAACGACGCGGCCCTCTGGCCCGGGGAAGGCAGCCATCCCGTCGGCTGCGCCCGGCAATCGCAGGCCGTCGTCCATGAGTTCGCCAGCGCGTGCGAGAACCCGATAGCTAAATCCCTCGGGCAGGTCGAGGATGCCGCCGGGGTCGGGTATGAGCGGCCCGAAGCTATTTTCGAGTGCTGGAGCGCCCCACGCGAGGTGGCGGTGGAGTCCGGCAAAGCCGATGGAAACGGCCGCGGCGCTTTTGAGGAATTGGCGTCTAGAAACGGGCATGGGATTGTCTCCGATAGCTAAGAGGCATGAGAGCAACTTGAAGGGGACTTGTACAAAAATACCGAGAGGAACATCTCATGGTCAAATGCGAACTTTCCCGGTGTACGATCTTCGTCCATAGATAGCAATGTACAAGGTGATCCGCAGATGGACGCAGATAGACGCAGAATAGGACGCACAAGACGACCCACCGCTCGAATTGCTATACTAAAATGATGCGATTCCAAAAACCCCAGTGGCACGACGAGCTGCCCTCGACCAATACAACCTTGGTCGAGTGGCTGCGCGAGGGCCGGGACCTGCCCGACGGCTTCGTGCTGGCCGCTCGTGCCCAGACCGCTGGCCGGGGTCGTTACGAGCGGCAGTGGCTCGCCCGGCCCGGCCGCAATCTGACCTTTTCCGCGCTATTGCAGACCGCTGCGTCGCCGTTGCAGTTCCTGTCGTTGCCGCAGGCCGCGGCCTTGGGCGTGGTCGCCTATTTGGAGGAAAATGGCTTGGCGGCACAGACCAAGTGGCCCAACGACGTGCTAGTGGGCGGCCGCAAGATCTGCGGCATTTTGGCCGAGCCCTGCAATGGGGTCGTCCTCGGAATCGGCCTCAACGTCAATATGGATGTCGACGAGGCGGCGGCCATTGGCCAGCCCGCTACTTCGCTGCGGATTGAGACGGGGGTTGAGCGCGATGTCGAGCGGGCGTTGGACGAACTGCTGGTGCATTTGCAGGTGTGGATCGGGCGCTGGGAAAGAGGCGGCTTTGCTGCGCTGAGTGCGGCGTGGGAATCGCACTGCGCCAATTTGGGTCAGTACGTCTCAGTCGGCGAGTACACGGGCGTGGTGCTGGGCTTTGGCGCAGCCGGACAACTGCTGCTGCGCGAGGACGATGGGACGCGGCGCGAGGTGTGGACCGGGGATGTGGGAACATGAGAAGCATGTCGTATCTGGAGGCTTATTCTGACGAAGATATCAAGTCTTCCGCAGAAGTTGAGTCACGCAGTTTTTGAAACGATTCAATTTGCTTTGAATATCTGGCATTGAAAGACTGCAAATACGCTAGGTATCTGGCCGGATCATGGTCGCATTCCTCTGACATTCGCCTCCGGCTCTCTCGGATGCTGTCAATCAAATCTCGATAGGTATCCATGACTATTCACCTCCCGTCTGCTGTGGAGTAGTCGTCAGCTTATGCGCGCCAACACCTGTCCGTCGGCCACCTGATCCCCGGCATGCACCAAAATATCGGCGACTGTACCCCCGACGGGAGCTGTTACCGGCATTTCCATTTTCATGGCTTCGAGCACGATGATTCCGTCGCCCGCCTCTACTGGGTCGCCGACTTGGACGAGGTGGCGGATTACTTTCCCGGGCATCTGGGCTGGCACCGGCGTGCCATCTCCAGCCTTGGGTGCCGGTGAAGAAGGAGCCGCCACATCTGTCGGTTGCTCCTGCTCCAAGCTGACTTGGAAGCGGCGACCATCCACCGTGGCCGTGTCGCCGTCAATGGCCACGGCATAGCGACGGCCATCGACGGTGATCGCATAGTGCGCCGGCCCGTCGGTCGATGCCTCCTGCTCTTGCTCTTTCTCCACTTTGCGCACGCCGATTTCGCCTTCTCCCTTGAGGAAGGCGAGGCCCTTGTCTTGGCAGGCAGCGACGATGAAAATGTTCTCGTCCGTCTCTTCAAGACCGGCTTCCTGCAGTTGTTTGCGGGCCGGTTCGACGCCTTTGTTCGGGTCGGCGTCGTTGCGTTCGAGCGGCTTTTGGGTCGTTGGCTCTAGCTCGAGTTGTTGGGCGGCGATCTCGACGACCGAAGGGTCGGGTGCGACCGGCGTCTTGCCGAAGTAGCCCAAGACCATTTGGCCGTAGGGCGCGGCGATTCGCTCCCACGGGCCGAACATGACGTTGTTGAAAGCCTGCTGAAAGTAAAATTGCGAGACCGGCGTCACCGAGGTGCCGAACCCGCCCTTTTCGACGACCTCGCGCATGGCCTTGATCATATCCGGGTACTTGTCCATGATGCCGTTGTCGCGCAGCATCTGGGTGTTGGCCGTCAGCGCGCCGCCGGGCATGGGGCTCCAGGGAATCATCGGCTCCACGGCCACGGCTTCGGGCGGTAGGAAATAGTCGGCCATGCACTCCTTGAAGACTTCCTCGGCGTCGCGGATCTTGTCGATGTCGATGTCGAGATCGTAGTCGGAGCCGCGCAGCGCGTGCCACATGACGATGATGTCGGGCTGGCAGGTGCCGCCGGAACAGGGAGCCATAGACAGGTCGATGGCGTCGGCCCCAGCGTCGAGGGCGGCCATGTTGGCACTGACGCCAATACCGGCTGTCTCGTGCGTGTGGAAGTGGATGAAGGTGTCCTCGGGCAGCATGAGCCGCGCCTCGGAGATGGTTTCATAGACTTTGGAGGGCACGGCCGTGCCCGAGGCATCCTTGAAGCAAACTGCGTCGTACGGGATGCCGGCGTCTAGTATCTGGCGCAAGGTCTTGGTGTAGAAGGCCGCGTCGTGGGCACCGGTGCAGCCCGGCGGCAGTTCCATCAGCGTGACACAGACTTGGTGTTTGAGCCCGGCATCCACAATGCACTGCCCCGAGTAGATGAGGTTATCGACGTCGTTGAGCGCGTCGAAATTGCGGATGGTGGTGATGCCGTGCTTTTTGAAGAGTTCGGCGTGCAGCTTGATGATGTCGCTCGGCTGCGATTCGAGGCCGACCACGTTGACTCCCCGCGCCAAGGTCTGCAAGTCGGCGTCCGGGCCGACTGTGGAGCGAAAGGCGTCCATCGCAGCAAAGGCATCCTCGCCGCAGTAGAAGTAGAACGACTGGAAACAGGCCCCACCGCCGGCCTCAAAATAGTCGATGCCAGCTTCCTTGGCCGCGGCGACGGCCGGCAGAAAATCGGACGTGAAAACGCGCGCGCCATAGACCGACTGGAAGCCGTCGCGGAAGGCGGTACACATGAAGCGAACTTTTTTCTTGTTCACGGTCGCATCCTCGTTGTCTATCCCACCAGCACGGACCACAAGACCCCGGCACCTACCGCCGAGCCGATGACCCCGGCGACATTGGGGGCCATCGCGTGCATCAGCAGGTAGTTATTGGGGTCTTCGCGCTGGCCCATCATCTGCACCACGCGGGCCGAGTCGGGCACAGCCGAGACCCCGGCAGCGCCGACGAGGGGGTTGATTTTGTCTTTGGTGAAGAGGTTTAAAAACTTGGCAAAAAGCACGCCGCTGGCCGTGGCGACTGCAAAGGACAGAGCACCGAGGCTGAAGATGAGTACCGATTGCGGCGTGAGAAAGGTCTGGGCTTGGGTTGAGCAGCCGACCGAGAACCCGAGGAGGATGGTGACGATATCGACCATTGAGGTGCGGGCGGTCTGGGCCAAGCGCTCGGTGACGCCGCTTTCCTTGAGCAGATTGCCGAAGAACAACATGCCGAGCAGCCCGATTGCACCCGGGGCGAGGAGTGCGCAGATGAGGAAGGCGACGATGGGAAAGATGATCTTTTCGCGCTGCGACACCTCGCGCGGGGGCTTCATGCGAATTAGCCGCTCTTTGCGGGTGGTCAAAAGTTTCATCACCGGCGGCTGGATGACCGGTACGAGGGCCATATAGGAATACGCGGCAATGGCAATGGCCCCGAGCAGGTGA
Organism: Candidatus Latescibacterota bacterium; assembly: GCA_022820705.1. Taxonomy (GTDB): domain Bacteria; phylum Latescibacterota; class UBA2968; order UBA8231; family UBA8231. The sequence goes on from JAJEEZ010000622.1 coordinate 5,325, forward strand.
GGAGCTAGCTTGGCCGCGAGAAAGATCGCCGTTGGCCCGTCGGCTCCGCCGATAATGCCGATGGCCCCGGACTCGGACGGAGTGAAGCCTAGGTAAAGTGCGCCGATCAAGGTGAGGAAAATGCCCGTCTGCGCCGCGGCCCCCAGCAGGACCAGCCGGGGACTGGAGAGCATGATCGAGAAATCGGTCATCGCGCCGATGCCGAGAAAAATCAGCGGCGGGAAGATGCCTTGGCTGACGCCAAAGTAGATGTAGTAGAGCACACTGCCTTTGTCGTACACGCCGATGGCCATGCTGGAGATAGACGGGAGATTACCCACGATGCAGCCGAAGCCAATCGGCAACAGCAGCAGCGGCTCGTAGTCTTTGCGGATGGCTAGAGAAATGAAGATCGCGCCGATGAAGATCATCAGCAGATTGCCGCGCGACATGTTGGCCACGGCCGTGGTGGAGAGGAATTCGAGGAGAATTTCCATGGCCGATTAGTCGTTTTGGCGGCGCGCGTGCAGGGCGAAGCCGATGGCCGCGGCGATTGCGGGTGCGTCGTTTTCTTTGTTCTGACTCTGCGTGTGCAGTTGGGCTGGGGGAATATAGGGATGGATCGCGGCGAGGATCCTCGGCAAGACAGCGATAAAAATGCTGACTAATACCAGGGCGGTGAAGACGATACTCATGCCCACGAAGGCTAGGTCTAATCCCTGCGCGAGAGGATTGTCGAGTGCGAGTTGATTCATATCTAAGTGGCTGTGCGGAAAGTGAAATACATTAAGGTATGGCGGCGGGCCGATAAGTCAAAAGGCGTTAGGACGTCGGTATTGGGGTAACTCTCTAAAAATCAACTCTTTGGCACGATTTTTCCAAAGAGATTTCATGGCGGACTAGGAAGGATCGCAGTAGTTTTTTTCCCACTTCCTTCTTCTGGCTTCGCCCCAAGTAGCCCCTTCAAAGCCCTCCTCGGCTTGCGCCGGGGGCACACTCCGCAAAATCCGCCACTCGGTCAGCCGCCATAAGCCATCCTCGGCTTGTGGGCACGTCGTCATACAGGTTTGGTCGTTGATTAGGAGACCCACATCGGCCGTGTGGTACAAGCGTATGAAGACCATTCCACACGCCTTTTGACAGGCCCCTTGTTGGGTGCGGGAGGAAATGTTGAAATCGAACTCTGCTCCACGGTAGTAGCACTGGAGGCTATCGGCTAAGGCCCTTTCGTACGCTTGGTCTTGTGTGCTGATTCCGGTCGTCTCATCGACAAACTTGAAGTCTGGGGACATCAATTCCTCGGGAAGAAAAAAGTAGAACGGCTGGTTCAGTGCCCAAGAAATAAGAGGGTATAATTGTTCAGGGCACGCCGCGTCCGTAGGCGGCGAAAAAGGTTCGCATGAGAGCACTACCTTCGCCGATCCACAGGACTGCTTCGGCCAAGGATCATATACACAGTCATAACCCATCCTCGAATCGCCACAAGCGACTAGGGCCCAAGCGATCAGGCTAAAAGGTAGCGCTCTCATGGTGAAGCTTACCGGACTAAGCTGAGCTTGAACGATTTGACCAAGCTCGGTGATTTGACGCGCACCAAGTACATGCCGCTGGCTACTTGAGCGCCCCTATCGGAGAGTCCGTCCCAAGCAACCGAGTACGACCCTGGCTGCACATCATCTTCAGACAGCAGGTGTCGGACGAGTTGGCCGGTGATGGAATAGACAGCCACATCGACCCGTCCTGGTTCGTTCAGGTGATAGCGCAGGTTCACCGACGAATTGAAGGGATTGGGATAGGCCCCTTCCGCCGCCTCGACAGCCGCCTGTTGGGCTTTGGGCTTGGACGAGGGGCAGTCGGGATCTTCAGAAAGTAGCCCAGAAGGCATCCCATGCGTGGCACCAAAAGCTTCCCATATTTCGCCAGCGTGGGGACTTTTGTCGCCTCCTTGGCTGCATCCTTTCCAGTTCCACGTTCCATTCCCGTTCAGGTCGTCGTCGGCCAGCAGCACATTATCGAAAAACCGCTGGAAGGTGTTGGCGCGAGGCGAGTCCATTTCGAGCGCGGCGAAGATGATCTCATCGGCTGAGGACTGGCCTAGATCAATGCGAAGATCCCAGCAGGCCCCGGCCGGTATCAAGCCCCTCTGATATGGTGAGCTGGTAGAGTTGTAATCTCTGGGGTACTTCTTTACTGAATGGGGATTCAGTTCGCGGTAGAGAGCCGTCCCTGCGAACTCGTGGGTAGAGTCGTTGAGGAACGAACAAGCGAAGTAGTCGGCCATGCCTTCGTCAAGGGCCCGTCCCTGTCCAGACGAGCCAATGAAACGATTGTGCATTTTGTAAATGACAGCATGCACGTACTCGTGATATATGGTATCAGACTGACGCTCGGAATTGCGGTGGCCGCTGAACTCTATCTTCGGTGTAGAGCCACCACGACAGTGTGCATGTGCATTACTTCTAACGCTCCTTGAGTTGGACACGAGATCGACTTTGAATCTCACGTTGAAAAATTCGTCATCGAACCAACGTGCTATCTTGTTGGTGTGATAGAAGATGTTCAACTGGTCGCCATCTTCGGGGATGGAATTGTCAAAAGTCCAGTTGTAGGTGCCCTTAGTGGGCGATGAGAAGCGGAACCAGTGGTCGAGGTCGTTGTCCCTATCGACATCCGTTACGCTCCTGACATACTCTCCTTCCAACTCGGCCCCGACCGCATAGGTGGCCGTGGCCCCTGTCCAGCTTAATGAGTAGTCGCCATCCGTATCCGTCTCGTCATAGTCCACCCTCTGACCCGACGACACATTGACGGCTTGGACCTTGAGGTTTTCAAAACCCTCCAATTGACGCCTCCGTGTGTCGTGGCGGGGATGTATAAGACCCTCGACCGTCCCTTCGCGGGAGTAGCTGGCTTCAGCCACCAAGCTCTCGGTGGTCAGTGTGGTGCCGCTGAAAGCATCGACGACGACCTCGCGCGAATCAATGCCGTCATCCACAGACGCAAACCATCCTATCTTGTAGGTGATGGAGTTGTCGTCCATCTGGGGAAAGATCACCAACTCCGGCTCGGCCACGATGGCGGCATCTTCGCTATCACCGAGTAGATCCCGTATGACTTGGTCTTTTGATATGGTTGGAGAAACTTGCAAGTCTGGGTCCGGGTCGTTGCCTACGTTGCCGGTGGGACCGATGGGTCCCGCACTTTCAATGTCTAGGTCGCTTCGCTGTACGGGGCTGGCGTGGTCTGTTACCGTGCCTTGGGAGGAGAACCCAGAGACCTCATAGAAATCGCCTCCGATCGACAAAACGGTGTTGTTCCGTCCAATCGTTACCCCGTACCGGGCATTATAGACTTCGATACCGCGGTGTTCTTGGTCAAAAGAGACAATCCACATTCCCTGCTTGGTCTCGCTCGCTCGCGCTAGTGTCAACTCATCGTGGTCAACGCCACTGAATATCGCTACCGCCTTGAGCACATTGCGAGCTACCTGCTCCACATTCCCCTCCCCGATTGCCTTACCGCCTGAAAAATCGAGCGCGTTGAGGTTGGGAAAGATACGTACAGCCTTGCCCGTTAGCTGATTCTGGATGTACGGATACTTGCGTCCTTGGTCATCTACGAAGACGCCTTGGATTTCATTGTCATCTTGGGCGTTGGCTGTGTCCATGAAGAAGAAACTGACAAGCCCGATCATCAGGCACTGCAAAAAGAATTTCACTTATTACCCTCCTTGGGTATGATGTGATGATGTGATGATGTGATGATAACGAGTGGCCGTTGACGTTGAATGATAGCCCCAATTTTTTCCCCGCTCCTTTCTACTGTTTGCTAAACGGCCACCGGAAATGTCGAGGCGTCGCTTATTGTAGGTCTTGGGCCTGTTCGGCCGGGGCTGCGCCTCGTCAATAAGGTCTAAAAACCAGTCTAAGTCGTGCAGCGTATCCGTTACCCCAGCGGGCATCGCCGGGGTAATCCTCAAAGTCTCATGGATACGGATAAAGTTGTAGTGCATAAAGTGGAGGACCACGGCTAGGGTGTGTTGATGTAGCCTTTTGGAGAAGGCGTTGGTTTTGCGCGTGAATCGTCGTGAGGACATGCACAGAGTGAGGTTTTGGCGCTCGACTAGGGACATGGAGACATGTTCGGGATCGGGTCGCCGGCGATGACTTCCGTTCGCACGTCCACTTCCTCCGTCTTGTAAATCCGGCACGGGTTACTTTGAATTTTCAGCGGCTACGATCGCCACGACCTGAGACCTGCAACCGTCGAGAAGGCACAGGGCGAAAAAGGGCGAGCTTGCTGAGGATACTAAACAGCAGGCTGCCTAGGGCGATTAGGGTGGTTATCTGAATGCTGACCAACCAGCGAAATTGACTGTCCACGCGATTGCATAGCTCGGCAACGGCGCGTTCAATGGCGTCCAATCGGTAGGTTAGTTGCTCGGTCACGGCGTTGCTCCTATGGGCTGGGCGTTGGAGGCGTTAGAACGTCGGCCCGGATTGTTCGACGAGGTGCTTCAGATAGAGGCAATACGCATTGTCTTGGGAATAATTGGCGATGCGGAGGAGCTGTTCTTTGCCAATGTAGCCCTTGCGGTACGCTATTTCCTCGACGCAGCCCACTTTGAGTCCTTGCCGGTGCTCGATGGTTTGGACGAAGTTGTTGGCCTCTAGGAGGCTCTCGTGCGTACCGGTGTCGAACCAGGCAAAGCCCCGCCCCAACACCTCGACCTTGAGTTGTTTGCGACGGAGATACTCGTTGTTGACATCGGTAATCTCTAGTTCGCCGCGGGCCGAGGGTTTGAGACTGCGGACGATGTCGACGACCTCGCCGTCGTAAAAATAAAGGCCGATAACCGCGTAGTTGGACTTGGGGTTTTGCGGCTTCTCTTCAATGCTGATGGCGTTGCCCCCGGCGTCGAATTCGACGACTCCGTAGCTCGTAGGATCGCTCACGTAGTAAGCGAAGGCCAATCCCCCCTCCCGTAGTTGGCTGGCGCGGTGTAGGATCGCAGTCAGGCCGTGCCCGTAGAGGAAGTTGTCGCCGAAGATCAAGGCACAGGGGTCGCGGCCAGCGAAATCGGCCCCCACGACAAAAGCGTGAGCCACGCCTTCGGGCCGGTCTTGGACCGCATATTCAATGCTGAGCCCCAGCCGCTCTCCGTCGCCGAAGAGCTGGCGGTAGAGATTGGTGTGCTCCGGGCTGGAGATAATGAGAATCTCGCGGATATCGGCCAGCATCAGCACCGAGAGCGGGTAGTAGATCATCGGCTTGTCGAAAATTGGCAGGATCTGCTTGGAGACCGATACGGTCAAGGGGTAAAGGCGCGTGCCTTGGCCGCCGGCGAGAATGATACCCTTCATGGAATTTACTCAGTAGCCTTTTTTTGCGGTCCTTGGGGACGGGGCCTCTGCGGCCAGACGATCTGCCGCCGCTCGGGCGTCAGGCGCGCCAATAGCTCTTCCGAGGGATGATAGCCGTGGCGGAAGTTGCCCCAGGAGGGTCCGTAGCGATAGACGAAAATCCGGCGCGTGCCCTCGTTTTGGCGTCGGGCCGAGCCGTGCGAAAGGCCATCGACAAAGAGCAAGGCGTCGCCCTTGGCCATGTGGCACTCGACTGCGCCGGTGATGCCCTCGACAGTGGCTCCCTCAGGCTTCATGCGATGCCGGTCTAAGTCGGGATGCGTGAAGTTGGACTTGTGGCTGCCGGGGATCAGCATGGTGCCGCCGTCGCCGGGGCCGATGTCCGTGAGCGCGACGAGGATGTTGATTTGGCCGCACATGTAGCGTCCGCGGTGGTAGCGAAATTGGTTGCGCATGATGGGCGGGTAGCCGCCAGAGTGCAGGCCGATGGCCTCCCCAGGCTGGCGGAAGTTCGCAAAGTTTTCGTCGATGAAGAGCGGCCCATGTGCGTAGTCGAACGTGCCCTCGCCGCCGACGAAGTGCTTGACTTTCTCGATCCAAGCGGGATGGTCGATCATCCGCTCAAAAGGTTCGCCCGCCTCGTAGATTTGCTGCAAGTTGAGGCCGTCGATCGTGCCATAGGTATGGGCGTGGACATGGCCGTACCAGTCGCCCGGCTCTAGCGGCGGGATGGCGTTGAGGCAATCGTTGAGGTCTTTGACCTCAACGGCGGTAAGTGCCCCCTCTAAGTGCAGGTAGCCGCGCAGGTCGAAGAGATAATTTTCGAGGTCAGTGACCATGAGTTCTCAGCGCTGGACGGGATCGCCCCAGGAACCTTCGATGTACGGGAAGCGCGCTTCGAGATCGTCGGCCAATTCGACGCCGAAACCCGGGGCGTTGGGCAGAATCAAGTGGCCGTCTTCGATTAGCGGTTTCTCGCGCAGAATCTCCCACTGTAGCGGCCCCTGTTTCATATTTAGCTCGACTAGGCGCGGATCGGGTAGCGCCGCGACCATGTGGGCGTTGGCCATCGTCATCAGGCCGTTGTGCCAGTTGTGCGGGATCAGAGGTATTTCGCCGTACTCGGAGTGAGCTTTGTGGCCGACCTCCATGCAGAGGTCAATGCCGCAGACGCCAGCGTCGGGCTGGACGATGCCGAAGCCTCCCGCCTCCATAAAAGGCTCGAACTGCGCCCACGTGGTAAACGGCTCGCCGCCGGTGATGGGGATGGAGACGGCCTCGTTGAGCCGGGCGTAGTCCGCGGGTACGCGTTCGACCGGTTCCTCAAACCAAGCCCAGCCCATCTCGTCGAGTGCCTCGGCAATGGGCAGTGCGTCCTCCATTGAGAGGCGGCAATTGCCGTCGAGGGCTAGGTCCATGCGCGCACCCACGGCCTCGTGGACTTGGTGCGCTATTTTCAGGAAGCGATCGACGGTGACGCCCGACCAAGCCCAGTGGGTGCCTATGCGCATTTTGTAGGCGGTAAAGCCCTCTTCGGCGTAGCCGATGGCCTCTTCGACGACGGATTCGGGGTGGTCGTCCCAGTCGTAGCGCACGCCCGAGGAAGCATAGAGGCGGAGGCGGCGCAGGGGTTCCTGTCTTGCCGCGCAGAGCAGGTCAGCGGTGGGTTTGCCAGCGATCTTGCCGCGCAAATCCCACAGCGCACAGTTGAGCCCGGCGTTGGCGATGTCGTTGGCGCGCTCTGCTTTGTTGTGCGGCGTCAGATCTTCGTCGCGGGGGTCGCGGCCGATGAGACTGGGCTTGAGTTCGTCGATGCGAGCGGCGATGGTGGGCGGCACG
>JAJEEZ010000026.1:0-3926 GCA_022820705.1 Candidatus Latescibacterota bacterium
AATGACGAGGGCGATGAAGGCGATGAGGGCGATGAAGGCGATGAGAATGACGAGGGCGACGAGGACGACGAGGGCGACGAGGACGACGGCGACGAGGGGGATGAGGGGGATGAGGACGACGAGGGGGATGAGGGCGATGAGGGCGATGAGAATGACGAGGGCGATTTCCAGGCTTTTTTTGCTTTTTTGGCAAACCTGCAGATACCTTCTTTTGGCACTGAGCAGATAGCCAATCAGACCTATACGCAAGACGAGGCGATCACGGCGTTGACCTTGCCGTCGGCGACGGGTGGTAACGGGACGGTGCTGTATGGTCTGTATCCGGTGCCGGATGGGTTGAGCTTCGACGGTGCTACCCGTACGCTGACGGGTACGCCGACCACTGCTAAGGCCTATGACGTGACCTACACGGCGCAGGATGCTGACAATGATTCGGTGACCCTGAGCTTTATCATCACGGTTGAGGAGCCGTCGGCACAGGGCAAGCTGGCGGTGGCCGGGCTGCCCGATAGCCCCGAGTTGCAGCAAAATGCGCCTAATCCGTTCAACAGTCAGACGGTTCTTTCCTACTTCCTGCCGGAACCGGGTCCAGTACGCATGGAGATTCTCACGTTGACAGGGCAGCGGGTAGCGGTCTTGAGTCGAGGGCAGCAGAAGGCAGGCTATCACCGGCTCACTTGGGATGGTCTGGATGACGCGGGCCGTCCCTTGGCCTCCGGCGTCTATCTGTACAGACTCGTGACGACCGACGGCGTTTTAACGCGCAAGCTCGTCCTGCTGCGTTGAGCAGACAAACGCCTCAAAGGCTTCGACGCAAAGAAGCTGTACAGTGATCCGCAAAGAGGTATTGACCAAACCAATTGACGCCGCTCCGCTTGGACTCTTCAGGATCCTCTTTGGCCTGCTCATGGTCGTCGAGGTCCTGCGATACTGGGGGTACGGCCGCATAGCACGCTACTACATCGAGCCGACCTTCTTATTTTCCTTTGTCGAAGGGATTAGGCCAGTTGACGGCGCGATGTATCTGGTTTTTGTGCTCATGGGTGCCGCAGCGCTCTTGCTGGCTATCGGATTTTACTATCGGGCCGCGTCTGCCCTGTTCTTCGTCCTCTACACCTATACGTTCCTGCTCGACAAGGCGCAGTACAATAATCACTACTATCTCATTTGCCTGCTAGCTTTTCTGTTTGTGATGACGGACGCCAATCGCGCGTTTTCAATCGACGCGGTGCGGCGGAGGCTGCCGTCCCGCGTTCCTGCGTGGCAGATTTACATATTCCGCCTGCAAATCTGCATTGTCTTTTTCTTCGCTGGCGTGGCTAAGATCAACTCGGACTGGCTGGCCGGAGAGCCGGTGAGAGCATGGTTGGCAGCTAGATCAGATTACTTCTTGATCGGACCGCTTCTGCTGCAGGAGTGGTTTGTGTATGCGTACGCCTACGGGGGATTGTTATTCGATCTGTTCATAGGATTTGCGCTGTTGTGGGCTCCGACGCGCGGCATCGGCTTCGTACTGCTCATCGGGTTCAATGTTCTGAACAAGTGGTTTTACGACATCGGCATTTTTCCGTACCTGACGATGGCGACCTTCGTCATCTTTATGAATGCTTCCACCATTCGAAGGTGGTTAGATCGATGGCCTCGAACGCGTGCCGTCGGTCGCGCTCTGATGCTCGATCTGCTGGGGTCGCGCGCGGAGGCTAGGAACGAAACGACCGCATATGAAGACAGGCGACTGGTCCGCGTCAGAAGCCACGCCACAGCGTTCCTGATGGCGGTATTCGTTCTCATACAGCTCGTTGCGCCGTTGCGCCATTTCGCGATTCGAGGCCATGTAGGCTGGACGGACGAAGGGCATAATTTTTCGTGGCGGATGAAACTACGGGACAAGAAAGCAAGTGAAATTGCCTTTTATACTAGAGATCCGCTTACGGGACACACACTCGATCTGTCAATGGAAGAGTTGACTAGCAGACAAAAAAGAAAAATGTCGGCGCGGCCCCATATGATTCTGCAATACGCCAAGCACCTCGCTGAGAATCTGCGGCAAGAGGGCGTCGAGAACCCAGCCGTGTACGTGCGGACGTCGGTGTCACTCAATAGCCGCGAGCCGAAACCGCTCATCGACGAGCGCGTCAATCTTGCGGCTGTACAATATCGCCGCTTCGCGCATAACGACTGGATTACTTTGCTTGATTAGAAACTCGGAGCATATCGGCGCTAAGTTCCCGACGGGCTATTGGCGAAGTGTCGGAATCACAGCGACTGCAAAAAGGCCACGAGCGCGTCCCGGTCGCTCTGGTCTAGTTGGCGCACAAACTCCCGCGCTGTTTCGGCCTCGCCGCCGTGGAACATGATGGCTTCCATCAGCGTGCGCGCCCGTCCATCGTGCAGGTACGCTGGAATGCCGTTGACCGTTGCCGTCAGGCCAATGCCCCACAGCGGCGGCGTGCGCCACTCGCGGCCATCGGCCTCAAAGTCGGGACGGTCGTCGGCCAATTCTTCTCCCATATCGTGCAACAGCAGATCCGTGTAGGGATGAATGGTTTGGTTGGCCAAGGCCGCAATCTCGTGGTGGCCCGTCTGCAGAGTGGGGATGTGGCACCCCGAGCACTGAGCCGCAGCAAAGAGTTCTTCGCCGCGCAAAGCCTGCGGATCGTCGATGTTGCGGCGGGCGGGCACCGCTAGGGTTTGCACGTAAAAGGTGTTGATATCTAGCGTCTTTTGGCCGATTTCAGGGTCGTCTTGGTGGTCGTCCATTTGCGGCTGGCCGACGGTGGACTCCTCGGGGAAATAGGGGTTGGTAATCCCCATGTCCTGTTGGTAGGCTCCAGCGATCTGCTGCAACAGGTCGGGATTGTTCGCCTTGAGGCCAAAGCGGCCCAATTCGGTCTGTTGCGTGCGGAAGTTGTACACCCGATTGGGGCGGCCGGATATGCCATCGCCGTCGCTGTCGCCGGGGTCGGCCAGCGCCAAAATAGTCTCTTCGGGGATGGCTTCGAGCAGGCCGCGGCCAAAAACCGGCGGGGCCATGCGCGGCGAGAACAGGACGTCCGCCGGCAGCGGCTGATAGGTCTCTACTACGTCGTAAACCGGAAAGCGCAGGGAGTACGCGGTGCCGTCGGCAAAATGGCGGGTCTCTTCAAAGTAGGTGACGTCGATCCGCGCTTCGGGTGTGACTCCGAATACGGCGCGATCGCCAATCTGTTCGCCAAAGCCCGGCACGGGCTGTGGGCCACCGGGTACTTCGGGATTGGTGCCGGGCAGGCTGACTCGCATGAGCATGGAGCCGATAAAAGGGGAGACCTCGCCGAACCCCTCGCGCCCTCGGCCATCGCGGGCGTGACAGCCCACGCACGAGGTCTGATTGAAAACCGGCCCTAGGCCGTGCCCCACTTCGGCCGGCGAGGTGACAAAGACCTGTTCAAAGGCCGCGTCCCCAGCCAAAAAGCGATCCAAGTCCATCCCATCCAAAGAGGGAATGGGGTTTTCAAACGCCAAACTACTGGCGTCAAAAACCGTCGCCGCCCCGCCGGACAGGGCGCGGTCGTCTTCTACGGGAGTCGGGTCTAACCCCCGGTCGTCGCCGCAGTGGGTAAGCATAGTTAGAAGACCCATACAGAGTATGGAAGTACGGATAATGATCATTGCGAGAAACGCGTTTAATTAGCGATGCACAGATCCGGGGATGAGATGCTTCGACTCCGTTGCACTCCGCTCAGCATGGCAGCGGCTGGTGCTTTCCCGTCTTGTCATGCTGAGCGCAGCGAAGCATCTCCTACCCCCAATGCCTTCTGTACGAAAATTGGTTAATTCCCTAACACCAACGGTAGAATATTTTCCTCTAGGGTTTGCTTGACTTTGGCCACTGCGGCCTGCGCCTTCTCGATTTGGTCCCGATCCGAGGCAATGGCGTCGCGGAAGGG
>JAJEEZ010000501.1:0-27522 GCA_022820705.1 Candidatus Latescibacterota bacterium
CGGATCGGCCAGCGCTTGCAAGAGATGGACATGCTCTCGGTCGGTTACGACGTGCGGACTTTGCACAGCTTGGCCTATGGCATCGTCCAAGCCAATCCCGGGCTGGTAGGGGCTGTGGCCGAATTTACGGTACTCGATGAACGCGCCAGAGAGAGCTTGCTCGACAAGGCGGTGCGGACTTGGAACGACGACAACAAGGGGGTGTGGGGCCGGTTGGGGCCTGGGGAATACGTGGATCAGCAGTGGGAACAGGAGTGGCGCGACATTGCACGGAAGGTTTCCCGCACGGTCATCACCACAGCCAAGAATCGTCGGCTGCGGGCCGAGGACCTCTTGGCGCGGATTGGCGGTCGGGAAGACGACAATCCGTTTTTGCGGATCGGCGCGGAAATCTACCGGCTCTACCAGCAGCAAGTCGAGACCATCGGCGGCCTCGATTTCGACGACTTGGTGTGGATGGCCGTAGAGATGTTGCAGCAGTACCCGGATTTGTGCAGCCGCTACCGGCGGCGTTGGCCCTTTGTCTTGGAGGACGAGGCGCAAGACAGCGTTCCCTTGCAGGAGGAACTGATCTCGCTGTTAGCGGGTCCGGGCGGCAATTGGGTCCGGGTCGGCGACCCCAATCAGGCGATTATGAGCACCTTCACCGCAGCCGATCCTCGCTATTTGCGAGACTTCTTGGATCGCGAAGATGTCGCGGTTGCGGAGATGACGATCTCTGGTCGCTGCGCCCCCAAAATCATGGATTTGGCCAACTTTTTGGTCGAGTGGGCCGCAGTCGAACATCCGCTGCTCGAAGTGCGCCAGCGCGCTTTCCGGCCCCAGCAGATGCAGCCCACCGACCGCGGCGATCCCCAGCAAAACCCCTCGGACGCGGACAGCATCATCTGGTTCCGAGAATACAACAACCGCCACGATGAATTCGACAGCATCGCGCGCCGGGCCAAAGGCTTTGCCGAGGGCAATTCGAGCTTGACAGTAGCGGTGTTGGTGCCGACTAACCGCATTGGCTACGACATGGCCGAGCGCTTGCGCCAAGCCGGAGCGGACTTCGACGAGGTGCTGCAAAGTCCGCGCTCGGCGCGGCGGGTGGGCGAGGCTCTATGCACAGTGTTGGATTTTCTTGCAAATCCTTTGGGGCGCAATCAATTAGAGCGATCCTATCGCGCCTTGGTCGGCTTTTGGCCCGGGCCGAGTGGACCGGGGAACGAGGAGGCTGTGGCCATGCTGTTGCGCAGTTGCTATCGGCCCGAAGCACTGCTCTATCCAGAGGCCGGTCAGCGCATGGAAGCGGCCCTGCCCCCGGTGGACCACATCGAACCGCAGGATTTGGAAGCCATTGATCTCCTGTGTAGTTATCTGCGGCGCTGGTTGCGGGCAGTCGCGCTGCCGGTGGATCAGCTTTTGATGACGGTCGCCCAAGATTTGCTAGTAGAGGAAGTAGATATGGCGCGGGCGCAGCAACTGGCGGTCTATGTGCGCATCCGCGCCGACCAAAACACAGACTGGCAATTGCCCGAGTTAGTGGGAGAGCTGAGCGAAGCCGTGCAGGGACGGGTGGGCGTGCTCGCCGAGGCCGAGGACGCATTGGCACCTCAGCCTGGGCGAATTTTTCTGACGACCATGCACAAAGCCAAGGGGATGGAGTGGGATTTAGTCTATGTCATGGGGGTTGATGGCGATTGGTTCCCCCACGACCTCGACGCGCGCTTTTTGGGCGAGTACGAATTCTTAGGCGGCGATCCTTGCGAGGATGCAAAGGCCGAACTATTGGACTTGATCGGCGAAATTGGGTCGAGCCGGCTGTCGGCCACCGATCGCTCGCACGCGGAAGTGATCGCCGAGCGACTGCGACTGCTCTACGTGGCTATCACCCGTGCGCGGCGCTATTTGGTCCTGAGCTGGAGTCGCCAGATTCCGCGTGCGACGCGGATGCAGCCCGCGCCCATAGCCGAGGTGTTCCGCCAGTTGCAACTCTATTGCGAGCAGCAGGGCGGCAGTCGAAGTTCTGGATAGAATCAGGAGGATTGAAAATGCCGGAAATTTCACGATTTTTCGGGATCGTTATCAGAATGTTCTACGATGAACATAATCCGCCTCACTTTCATGCTGAGTATTCTGGGAAAAAGGCCCTCTTCGACTTCAAGGGCAATGTTACTAAAGGCGATCTCGGCTCGAGAACTGCGACAAAGTTGGTCCGGGAGTGGGTTGATTTACACGTTGAGGAACTTGAAGAAAACTGGGATTTGGCAGTGGCAGGCAAGCCGATTAAGCGAATTCACCCTCTAACATGAGGATGAGATCATGTGGAATATGAATGATGTGACGAGCATTCACTACAAGAAAGGCTATGTTTTTCACATTGAGTTCGACAACGGTGTGGCTGGAGACATTGACTTTGCCGAATACTTAAATAAAGGGCCGGTATTTCTCCCTTTAAGGGACAAGAAGTTGTTTCGGCAGGCAACCATAGAAGGCGGCACTATCGCTTGGCCCAATGGTGCTGATGTCGCCCCCGAGACGCTATACTCGCTGCTGAAATAGTACTTGCCAACAAGGCATTGCAGTGAACTCGGTAATGCCGCGGTGATTTCTCATTTCTAGAGACCAGCGCAGATGATACCGCAGGGATTCAATTACAGCCAGAGCAGTCTGACGGCCTTTGATCGCTGTCGGCGGCAGTTTCTGTTGCGCTATGTCGAGCGGTTGGCGTGGCCAGCGCCGTTGACTGACCAACTCGACGAGTGGGAGGCCGCAGCCGACCGGGGGCGAGCGTTCCACCAGTTCGCGTTGCAGGAGAGCTTGGGCATGGATGTGGAAGACGCAGTGCAGCGGAGCCGCGATCCGCTGTTGGCCGCTTGGTGGCGCAATTTGCGCGAACAGCCGCCAGTTGTGCCCGAGGGGGTGGTGTTCGGGGAAACCATGCTCTCCGTGCCCCTAGCCGGGCGGCGTCTCGTCGCCAAGTTCGACCGCGTGGTTCTGGCCGACGATGGCCGCTCTTGGATATTCGACTGGAAGACCGGCCGCAAAAAGCCAGAGCAAGCCGCTTATGAACAAAGCTGGCAAACGCTAGTCTATCGCTTTGTCTTGGTCGAGGCTGGCGCGGTCTTGAACGAGGGCCGTGTAATAGCACCTGACGATGTGATGTTGGTTTATTGGCACGCGCAGTATCCGCAGGCCCTGCAGCCGATTGCCTATTCGGTCGCCGAGCACGAGCGAACTCGGGTGCTTTTGTCAGAGGCGATCACTACTATTGAGGCCCTCCCAGACGCGGAGGCGTACGCCAAGACCGACGACGAGAGCGAGTGCCAGCGCTGCCAATTTCACACCTATTGCAACCGGCCAGCGGCGCGGAGCGACGATTGGGACATCGACGAGGACGAGCTGGAGTGGGAACAGCTTTCCGAAGCAGAGCTTTGACGCCGGTCAGCCTTTGAGTGCGCCGAGCTGGATGCCGCGCACGAAGAATCGCTGGCCAAAGACAAAGAGCACGATCATCGGCAGCATCATCAGCACGCTTCCCGTCATCAACAGCGAGTAGTTGGTCCCCTGTGAAGAGTCGAAGTAGCGCAGGGCCACCGGCAGGACTCGCATGTGCTCGGAGTGGGTGACGATCAGCGGCCACGTAAAGGACTGCCAGGTGCCCATAAAGGAGAAGATCGAGAGGGTGATCAACGCCGGCTTGGACAGGGGCATGACGATGCCCCAGAAAGTCTTCCAGAGGTTAGCGCCGTCGATTTCAGCGGCCTCCTCAAGCCCCCTAGGTAGCCCAGTCATAAACTGGCGCATCATAAAGGTGCCAAAAGCAGTGAACATGGCTGGGATGATGAGCGCTTGGAAGGAGTCGAGCCAGCCAAGGCTTTTGAGAATTACGTAATTGGGCAGCAAGGTGACGATTCCGGGGACCATCAAGGTGGCCAAGTAGAGTAGGAAGATGGCGTCGCGATAGCGCCATTCGAGGCGGGCAAAGGCAAAGCCAGCCATGGCCGAAGTCACCACTTGGCCGACCATCACGCAGACGGCGACAAAGAGGCTGTTCCAGCCGTAAAGCGAGAACTTGATGTCCTTGTCGCGCAAAACCCGGATATAGTTGGACCACATGAAGCGCGGCTCGCTGATCTGCAACACGTCACTGCCGTACACAATGCGCAGTTCGTCCTCACCAGGGAAGCGGGCGTAGAGGACATCGCCTCCGACTTTTTCCGTCAGCGGGTCGTCGTCGCTTCTGAGCAGGGGAAAGGCCGAGCGAAAGGGAATGGTGTTGCCGTCGGCGTCGAGAATCGGCTCTTTGGCTTGGATGTCCAAAACCGGATCCCCTATGCGATCCCAAGAGATGTCGCGGTAGGTGTAAGCCTCGCCGTTGGCGCGCAACAGCGGGGTGCCGTCAGCAAGCTCGACCGAGGCTGGCGGTAGTTGCTCGGCCGTGCGCCAGTTCTGGCGCTGCTGTACGAGCCGCTGCTGCCACTTGTCGCGCAGAGCTTCGGTCAGCAGCAGGGGATCATCATCGACGAGGACTGGGTTCCAGCGGTTTTTGTACACGGCACGGCCGCCGCGCTCTTCGACGTTTTTGCCGGGGATGGGTTGGCCTTCTGGGTCGTAGATCAGGCGGCCCTGCTGGTCGCGGATCGGGTCTCCGGGAGCACCGAGTATTACTGGATTGCCGAGGGTGATGCGGATCGGCTCGCCTTGAGAGTTGAGCAGCGGTTGGCCATCGCGGGTCCGCAGCAGGTCGCCTTCATTGCCGAGGCGTACCTCTTGCGGCCAGACATGGCTCTGGAAGACTTCGTTTTCGCTCTTGAGCGAGGTGAGTACCATCCAGAGGAACGGCACGAGCGTGGTAAAGCCGAAGAGGACGAGCAGCCCGTGGCTCAGCGAGTAGGTCGCGGTCGTTTGCGCAACTTTGGCCATGCGCCTTTCCCCCTCAGTTGACCGCGCCCCGACCGAAGCGCCAGTTGAACAGCGTGATGGTAAATATGATGACGAACATAAACCAAGCCACCGCGGCCGCGTATCCGAACTCTAGGTTTTCAAAGGCCGAGCGATAGATGTAGTAGCCGAGCGTGACTGTGTTGTCCCCGTCCTTGCCCGGGCCGCCATTGGTCATCAAGTAGGCGATTTCAAAGCCCCCTTGTAGCCCGCCGATAATGGACATGACGCAGATAAAGAAGGTAGTAGGGGCGATCATCGGCCACGTGATGTGCCAAAACTGCTGCCACTTAGAGGCTCCGTCGATGTCTGAGGCTTCGTACAGCTCCTCGGGTACATTGGCGAGGGCCGCGAGATAGAGGATCATGTTGCCCCCGCCCATGGACGCCCAGATGCCCATGAAGATGATAGCCGTCTTGGCCCAATAGGCAGCTTGTTCTATGCCCAGCCAAGAAAGCCAGCCCAAATCGACGCTGCTAGAAAGCCAGTTGGGCAAGTCGTCGATGCTGTTGAGACCAGCGAGGAGGGGCAAGCGTCCCGACAGCCAAGCCCAGAAGCCGCCGTACTCGTATGGGCCGATGATGACCCAATAGAGCGCAAAGGCCGAGAGGAGAGCGAACAGGACTTGGGCAGGTCGCTCAGACATGGCCTTGCGCGCTAGAGATTTTAGGGCCAAGCCTATCAGCAAGAGGATCGCGACGCGCACGGCGAGCGAGAAGTAAGGCCACGAGAGGATGGGTAGCAGGATCGAATTGACGAGGCCGTACTTGGGATTGTAGAGCCACTTCCAGAGCAAGAACAGGGCAACCCCATTGGTGACGGTGGGGAGGTAGAAGACGGTGCGATAGACGATGATGCCGCGCAGCTTTTGCGAGAGGACGATGGCCAAGATGAGCGAGCCGCCGATGGATAGGGGCAAGCCTATCATTAGAAAGACCGTGTTGTAGAGATAGAACCAGAGCTTGGGATCGGTGAGTAGCCGAATGAAGTTGTCGAAGCCGATAAAGCGCGGGGCAGAGAACGTGTCCCACTGAAAGAACGCGAGGCCAAAGGAAAAGAACACCGGCAGGGACGTGAAGATCAAAAACCCGGTCAGATTGGGCGCGAGAAAGAGCAGCGCCCAGCGCAGAATTCTCTTTTCGCGGGGTTTCAAGCGTCCATCTCCGCGCGTTGCCGCCGTGCGTAAAACGCCAGGCCGACGCCGATTGCCACTAGGAGGAGAGCGATCCCGAGGAGGTCGAATGCGTGGCTGCGGCTGGAGAGCGTGCGGTTGCGCTTGGCCTTGGCCAAGGACTCGCGCATGCGGACGGACATTTCAGTGACGGCTGCTTGGCCGACCGTGGGGTTGCTCTCCACGCTCTGGTCGGGCATGCGGCCGAGAAATCGGTAGGTATGGCGGGCTGTTGAGTCGGCAGGCTGGTAAGCCGCGTTGATGAGGTTTGTGCCCAGCGCGCCCTGCAAACGGGTAATGTCAAAAGCGGCTCCGTAGGCCGCGGCCTGCTCTGCAACCGGGTGCTCCATGGCGTCGAGCAGGGCCGAGCGGTGTTGATCCTCGTCGGGGAATTCGGGATCGGGCTGCGAGAAATAGCGCTCCGAGAACTGCTTGCGGCTGCCAAAGGCATCTGCGTCCTTGGTCAGCAAGTTGTTGAAATCCGGGCTGGACAAGTATTCTAGAAAGTAAAAGGCCTCCCGCTCGTGCTGCGTGCCCTTGCGGATGGCCGTCACGCGTCCGCCCATCTCGCCCGCCTTGCCCCGGTGGCGGCCGGTCTCGCTGATTTCGCCCCAAGGGCCGTCGCGCAGGCTCGGGTTGGCGCGGATCTCGGGGTCGCTCATCCAGCGCTCCCACTCCTCGTAGGGCACGTAGCGGGGCATGGGGTAAATCTCGGTGGTAAAGCGGGCCTCGCGGCGCACCTTGATCAGTCCCCAGCGGCCGATGAGGATGGTGCCCAATTTACCCGCCGAATACAGCCCTAGTATGGATTGACCGCCCCAACCGCCCCCACCTGTTTGCGCGGATTGGTCTTCGGCCGAGGGTACGACGTGGAAGGTGTTGACCAGGTCGTACAGGTATTGGGCGGCTGTGGCACCGGCTGGGGAGTCGAGGGCGATTTCGGTGCCATCGTCGTTGAGGAAGCTGCCACCGGCTTGGTAGATGAAGTTGTTCAACCCCCCGCCAAAGCCCGCCCCGCCCGAGCCAAAGGTCTCATAGCGCCGACCATCGGCGCTCTTTTTAGTAAGGGCCTGACACAAGAGGACGTAGTCCCACCAAGTCCAGTGGTTCCACGGCAAGAGCGGCATAGCCAAGTTCCGCGCTTGCCGCTCGCGCTGAACTGCATCGTAGAGCGAGCGGTTGAGAAAGGTGACGCTGACGGTGACGTTGTTGGGGACGGCGTAGATGCGAAAGCGCTCGTATTCGTCGGCCTCGGCCGACGCGTCGGCTACGGGCACGGCGAGGGCGTTGCGCCGATGCAGCCAAAAGTCGTCGAGGTTTAGCTTGGCCTCGCGCATGTAGTCGTTTAGTTCGACCATGACGCCTTTGGAAGCATAGAGCGCGAAGGTCGCATAACTATAAATATCGAAGACGTCCGGCCCGGAGCCGGCCGCTGCTTGAGTAAGGATCTTTTGTACATCCGCGCTTGGGTCGAGGACGACGCGCACTTTCTTGTCTTCGTAAAGTCGGTTGAAGAGGGCCATTTGTTCGGTGCGCGCCGGATTGGGGTCGGAGGCCCAGCGGATGACGGTGTACTCGCCGCCCGCAGACGGGTCGTCTGGATAGACGGATAAACCCCAGCGGTTGAGGGCGTACCAACCGACCAAGATCACGGCGAGGACGGCGATGGTCGTAGATAGATCGCGCAAGAGAAAACCCGTTGAAGATGCGAGGCGAAAGGGCCAAGTGTAAAAAAAAATGCGAGATTGTCAATGCGGGAAGCCGAGAGTGATTCAATAAATATGGAAATAGGTAAATAAAATTTCTTGACAGGTATGTGGACAGGTTATAAATTGACCACTTCTTCGTCTCTCGTTCTATCAACCTTGCAAAGGAGGGTTCCCTTGAAGAGACTAAGCCTTCTAGCCTTGGTTGCGGTGATGGCCGCTTCGGCTGCTTTCGCGCACCAAGCTAACTATTTCGCGCCGCAGATTCCCAACCCCGACAACATGGTCATCGACGGCAATGATGACGACTGGGCTTGGATTGATCCGGCTTTCGCCATCAACCCGGACACCATGTTCGAAATTCTCGGTAGTGAGTGGCCCCCTGCCAAAGATGACTGGGACTGCATTCTCTACGTGGCTTGGAGTTCGGCACCCGACAATTCGCTGTACTACTTTGCTCGGGTTACCGATGACTCGCTGGGCCTCTTCGTCGAGAATCCCCAGGAGTATTGGAAGGACGACTCGCTGGAAATCATCGTCGATGCCGACCACTCGAGCGAGAACTTCAACGAGACCGAGATGACCTCTGGCCAGCAGTACGGTATCCGCGTTCTGCCCGCCGCCGGTCAGAAGGACACTTGGATCTTCAACGTGCCTCAGTAGAGCATTCTGTGGTCCACCGAGCGTCCTTGGTTCGTCTATGAATGGACCCTCGATCCGCCGGACGCCCGTCCACTGGAACAGCCCGCTGGTAGCTCAGTGACCTATACCTATGAGGTCAAGCAGGCTGTGTGGACCTTCCACGACAAGACAGGTCCCGACGCCAGCGCCCGTCACAACTTTGCCTCCGACCAGATCATCGGTCTGACCTTCCAGTTTGACGAGACCGAGAATCCCGAGGTAGGCCGCGAGAAGCAGCCGGGCACGACGCCAGTTAACGGCGCGTTCCAGGACAACTCGAACGGCTCGGACTTCATCACAGTGGAGACCGAAGGCGCTACGGGTGGTACAGGCGGCACGGATACGGCAGTCGAGGCCGATAGCTGGGGTCGGATCAAAAGCTACATGGTCCAATAAGGCGCACCCTAGCATTTTCTGCTAGATCGCACATTGTGCGCAATCGATAAAGAGAGGTGGAGGCGACTTCATCTCTCTTTATCTGTCGCCTCTGCATCGCTTTCAGGAAGGCATTCTCAATGAGGATACGGAACATCGCAACGAGCGGGCTTTTGTCGGCTCTTTATCTGTTCACGCTTGTCGGGTGCATCTCACAGGTGGGGCTGCGGCGCTTTGCAACGTTTCCCGAGCCAGTTCCGCAACAAGACGAGGCCATGACCGTCCTCGACGACGGCGCGATAGTCTATGCCAAGGATCGCTTGGAGATCTCGCTACAGGTGTTGGATGACGGATTCCTCAACCGCCAGTTCGCGGCCGATTCAAGGAAGGGCGCTGAATCGACCAATCCATACACGTATGGCAATTGGAAGCCCTGGGGCCAAGACTGGACTCCAGAGCGCTTTACCGTGGTCTTGCTGAAGGTCAAAAACTACGAGTATCCCAAGGTTTTCATCGACCCCAAGGCACTCGTGATCACTACGTCGAACAACCGAGTGTACAATGCGCTCGACGGCGGGCAGCTCGAAGATCACTTCAGCCCGTATCTGCGGGCTTACGCCGGCAACCAGCGGCGGCAGTTTGAGGCTACCACCGACCTGCTCAAACGCACTGTCTATCCGCCTGACATAGTCTTTTCCGGTCAAGAGGAAGTCGGGTATATCGTCTTTCCGGTTTTGCACCGAGACGTGAGCAACTTCACCGTCAACGTGCCGGACATGGCCGTGCGTTTCGACTACAAGGGCGAACCGGTGGAGACCATCGACTTAGCATTTAAGTTCCAACGCGAAGTTTACTACGCTCTTCAGCCCCGTGCGGAGACGCCGTAATGAATCGAGGGATGGCGGCCCGTATTGCAGTGCTGTTGTGCGCCTCGTGCGCTTGGGCCCCGTGGCTTGCTGCGGACGAATGGGTGCTTGGGGGCGGCGGTGGATTGCCGTGGGGTGATCTCGTCCAGGTTCGCGCCCAGATCGACGACCAAAGTAGCCCCGGCGCGATTCAGATCCGCGGCTTTACGCCCGACGAGAACATCATCACCACGCTCGCTTGGAAATACGGCAAGCCCAACGACTTGGTCAGCGAGGGCGACGCGGCGCTTTGGGACAATACGGCGGCTAGGAATCCCATTTCGCTGTCGATTGTCGATGGCGACGACACCACAAGTACTGCAGACCTTTTTAAAACCGCTGGCGTCGATCAAGACGGACGCACGTTCTTTTTGGATATAGGCTCGCGCGTGCCAGCCGATAGCTTGGTCTTCTTTCCCCGGCAAGAAGGGACCTATGCCAACGGCAAGCCCTTTAGCGACGACTTTGTTCGCAAGCACCGGATTTCCGTCAGCGATGGGCTGACGTACGTGAACGAGCAACCGCTTTTCATCTTATTGCGCGACGTCCCGGTGAACCCAAATAGCGTGTTCACGATGAAATTTCCCCAGCAGTTCATTCGTTTTATTCAGTTGCGCGTGGGATCGCGGAGCCCCTTTGAGATTGCCGAATTTGAACTCTACGGCAACGGCTTCGTGCCACGAGCCACGTACCGGAGCCAAGTTATCGACTTGGGCGAGGTCTCCAACTACGGCACCATATCTTGGGCCCAGCGGGCGCTGGAACTGGTGGATGGCGAGTTGATCGAGTTGCCGGATCTGGGGCAGACCTCGGTTGCGGTGCGCATGAAGACGGGCCAGGATGATAGCCCGCTGGTTCACTTCCAAAAGGTTGTTGACGACGAAACTCGGGCTGTGAGCCAAGAAGTGGTCTCGGAAGCGGATTACAACAAGCTGCCCTCGGGCGAGAAAGGCGATATCGAGGACGACGCTGATAACTGGAGTCCTTGGTCGTTGCCGCTCGAATCCGGGCAATTGATTCCGCTGCCTAGTCCGCGTCCCTATTTTCAGCTCCAGATCATCATGGAGAGCCAATCCGTGACGCAGACAGTGCGCATCGACTCGTTGCGGATTGAACATTCGCTGCCCCCGGCTGCTGCAGTCGTCGGCGAGATCTCCTTGGCTGACGAGCCCAACCCACCGGCCGACATCGGCGTAATCGACAAAGATGACGCCGTTGTGCTGCCGAGCATTGACGGGGGCGAAGAGGTGCTCTTTGCCTATGACGTGCGAGCCGTAATAAACAACAACCAGAACGGCTTTGATGCTTTGCGCATTGACACGCCGACGCCAGCGCGCTTTGTCGGCCTGCAAATGGGCGATCCGCTCGAACCCGTGGAGCCAGATCGCGTGAGTGTGGGCGATAGAAGCCTCGAAGTGATTTTCACTAGCAATAAGATCACGTTTGACAACAATGTGCCGCTGCGCGTGCTCTTTGAAGGATCGACCGTGGTGTTCGGCACGATTTTCACTGGTACGGTCTGGGATACCCAGTCCGATATTCTCGGCCAGCCCGTGCTTGAAGGCGATGCCAATTTCGACGTCAGCACCAACTCGTTGCGCGTGGCTCTGACCCAGCAGTCCGTGGGCGAAATCGTCCGTGCTATAGAGTTTAATCCTTCGGTCTTCACGCCTAATGGAGATGGCATCAACGACCATATCGCCATCAAGTACACTGTAATTCAGATTTCCGAGCCTAAGCCCATTGAGGTGGCCATTTACGACTTGGCGGGGCGGCTAGTGCGCGTACTGGCCGACCGCGAACAGCCTGGGGGAATTTACACCGAGATGTGGGATGGGCGGAGTGATGCAGACGAGGCCGTGCCTCCGGGTAGTTACGTGGTCTCGCTCTCAGTTGATAGCGGGATCGGCAACTTCAGGCGAGTCGGCGTCGTCGGCGTGGCCTATTGATGGTTGATTATGGTGCTGACGGTACTGACCGGCAAAAATTCAAAAGGGAGGATTCCAGCGTGAGGTGCATGCTCTACGCAGCAGTTGTCACAGCCGGCGTCGCACTCCTATGCGATGCAGCTTTTGCCCAACGGGTTGGCTTTCTGACTGGACGCGAACCGCGCGGTGTGGATGTCTATGATATGGCGATGACGCCGGCACAGCGAAAGTGGCAATATCCGCAAAGCCTATACCACTTCTATCGGTGGACCGGCGAGGAATACAGCAATTACGCCCGCCAAAACTACGAGCGCTACGTATCTACTGAGCTTGAAGGCTTTCGCACATACGACCTCTACGGGAACTACATCACTCGTGGTTTCGAGGTGTACAACTGGTCCATGGATAGTCCAGTGACTTCGGGCAGTACGGTGCGTAAGGGGCCTAAGTACAGAGGTTGGTTTCAAAGTTTGATCGTCTCGTCAATGTCTAAGGGGCAGTTTTATTCCTCAATGACCATTGGCGAGGCCCTGCGTACTACCCTGACGCCGCTGACTTTTTCCAAGCCAGCTTTCAATGGGGCGCAGTGGGACTTTGCCGCCGACAAGTACCAGATGACACTCTTGGCGTCGCGCTTGGCCTCCCCGGGCTCAGCCGTGCAGTTTGAAAATTCACTCGGCCAGATATTGGGCGACATGACCAATCTCTTCGGCGTGCACTCCAAGGTGCAGCTCGGGGATTTTTCCAAGCTGGGCTTTACGTATTTGAACATTGCTAACTTCTCCACGGGTCGCAAGCTCGGCGACAACTCGCTCAAAGGCGTGTTGACTGAGGCCCAAAACGGCGGCAACGTTGAGACGATCGTCCTGAGGCTCTCGGACGATTCGCCCGAAGACGGCGTTGGCGGTGCTCAGCTTTTTGCCGAGCGCATTATCATCAACGGAGTTGATCATCCCGAAATCGTGCCCTCGCCGCGCGGTGGTGTGCGGCGCGCCGGCGTCATCGAGGCCAATGGGGCGGAGACGTTGGAGCTGACCTACAATATTGCCCGCGACTTCCGCCAACAGCCCGATGACGAGATCACCACGTTTCAGGAGATCAGCGAGATCGAGTTCGAGTTAGTCATCGCCAATGACTATCGGATCGAAATCACCTCTAACCTCCAAGTCAATGCCCAAGGCGAGCCCGTGTTCTTGGAGGTCGAGCGTGCCCATGGCAACGTCAGCGATGGCTCTAACCAGCGCTTCATCCGCTTTGAATATGGCCTGCCCACTGGCAAGGATATCATCGGCTTTAACTTTGATGTAGACGATATCAAGGGCTTTAATATGCGCTCGGAGCTTGCTTTTAGTCGGGCGTTTCGCCGCTTTCCCAACCAGAACTTCCAAGAGCACGCCCTCGCTCAAGACGAGGGCATGGCCTACTACATCACGGCCTCGCAGGACGCTTATCCGTTTTTCGCGTATGGGGAATTCTACCGTCTGGAGCCTGAGTACCAGACCAATGCGTTTATCTCGGATGCGCGGGGTTTCATCGACTACGAACACCCAGAGCGCTATTCTTTTGAAGCGGTTGACGACAACGACGACCAAGATCGCTTTGCCGACTGGAAGCGCCTGTGGCAAAACGGCGACAATGCCTTTGGCGAATCGCCTTTTGGCACCGGTGGCCAAGCCGACCCGCAGGTTTTCCCTGGGTACGACGAGAACTCGGACTTCATCTCGGACTTTAATCAAAACGACAATAGCCAGCCGGATTTCGCCGAGCCATTCCTGCGCTATAATGTCGATCCACCCGAGTTCCTCTTTGGCGTTGACATGAACAACAATAACGTCATTGATCGCTTTGAGAACGATACGTTTGCCGACTACCCCTACCGACACGACCGAGATGGCTACAACGTGTACGGGGGCGTTCACTTGACCGAAGCCATCAAGGCGACGGTGGGCTACTCCACGGCCGACGAGATTAGTTCCAAGCGCAGCGCGCAGATGAGCTATGCAGTAGTCACGGGCGAGTGGAAATGGCCGGGCATTGAGGCTCGGGCTTTCCAATATGCTCGCTCGGTCCAAGACGACATCGAAGACGATGTAATCCAATGGGTCGATCCAGATGGATTTCGCGAAACCATTGACCCGCTGATCGCCCAAGACACCTTTGTCTGGACCGGCTATCTGACGTTTGATTACCTGCGCCTTAAAAACCTGAACATCTACAACAAGGTGAAGTACGACTGGTTCAGTCAGCGCGGTGAGCAGGCCGAAGTCAAAGAGAACCGCCTCTTCTTTGGCGCGATCAACAAGGTGGATTATCCGCTGCCGATTACCGACAATCTATCTTTCTGGCCGCGCTACAAGAGTGTGTACCGCAAGATCAACCCGACCTTTAGCACTGACCTCGATATCACCGAGTGGTCGCAGTTTTACATGCTGACCTCGAAGTACTTCATCCTGCCCGGGACCTTTATTGAATACGGCGTCGAGTTGAATCTCTTCCGCAATCTTGAAGAGCGCCCGGAGATCCTGCCTCCTGGATACGTCGATGACTTTACGGGTTCGGTGCTGGCCTTACAGCTTTCCAACAGGTCGGCGTACCTCGGTTATTCACTGACCATGAATACGGGCTTTCGCTGGGAGCGCCGGGCCTTTGCCGAGGCGACCGAAACTAACTCTCTGCTCTTCATTCGGGTTTTCGCAGGCCTCCAAGACTAGGAGCTGCTATTTCTCTGTGGATCCAAAGCGCCCGGCGTTCTCTAGCGGAGATGCCGGGCGCTTTACTGCCTAACAACATGGACATGCGTCTTGCCGTGGTGTGGATAGGGCTAGTCGCCCTTCTCGGAGAGATCGGTTGTGGCTCTCCGGAACGCCATGTCCTCAAAAAGCCTGCCACGCCCCAGCCTCTCGCGTTCTACCAAGATGCCCACGAGCAAAACCCCACAGACCCAGAGATACTCTTGGCCTTGGGATGGCTCTATCTACAAAAGGACCGCACGCGCCACGCCGTCGCCGTGCTGTCCGAACTGGTCGCGATCGCGCCCGACGACGCGGATGCCCACTACTACCTCGGGGTTGCCCTCGCCAAAGAGCACCGCAAGAGCGAGGCCATAGCCGCCTTGCAGCGTGCCCTCGAAAAGGCACCGGGCTTTGCCGAGGTGTACTGGGCTTTGGCGTTGTTGTACAACGAGCGCGGCGACGGGTACGAAAAAGCGCTTGCAACGGTCGAAGAGGGGCTGCAACTGGCCGGACAGAGTGGCTATGGGCACTTCGTGTTGGGCTTTGTGCTGTGCTCGCGTGGCGACAATGAAAACGCCAAAACCGCGCTGCTGAAGGCCATTGAACTCGACCCTGACTTAGCGCACGCCCACTACTACTTGGCGTTGGTGTACTTGCGCTTACAGGACGATCAGCGGGCCATGGCGGCGATGGAGCAGACCATTGCCGCAGATCCGGGTTACACCTCGGCCTATTACAGCTTGGGCACGCTCTATGCGCGCACGGGCCACGACGCCGAGGGAGCGCGGATGATCGAGCTTTTCCAGCAGTTGAGTAGCGCGACGATGGACGAGGATCACTACCGCCGCTTGCTCTATCGCCAGGCCGTGCCGCTGGCGGTCGATAAGCAAGTGGCCACGCATTTCAACTTGGGGCTGGTTTATTTGCGTAGAAAGGAGTTGGCGGCGGCACTCGAACAGTTCGAGGCGGCCTTGGCCCTCGATTCTACGTACGCAGAGGCCAGCCACAACATCGGGGTAATCTACTCGCTGCAAGATCAACACGCGACGGCCCGCCCCTTTTTACTGCGCGCAGTCCGCCACAAGCCCGACTACGCGTTGGCCTTTGAAAACATAGGCAACAACAGCTTGGCCCTCGGCGAGTACGCGGAGGCAGTCGCAGCGTTCCGCCGCGCCTTGGCCCTCGATGGGAGCATGGTCTCAGCCCTCGACGGCTTGGGAACTGCCCTGATCCAGCAGGGTCACGTAGCAGAAGGCCGCACGGCTCGTGCCGAGGCCGCAGCCTTGAGGGCGCAACAGTAAATGTGGTTTGTACTAGTCGCTATTTGGGTGCTGGCAGGGTGCGAGGGCGATGGGGGCGAAGCGGCACGGCCTAGTTTCGTCGATGTAGCAGCCGAAGCGGGGGTTCACTTGCGCACAGTATCTGGGACGCCGCAAAAAGAGCACATCGTCGAATGCAACACGGGCGGCACGGCCCTTTTAGACTACGACCTAGATGGGGACGTGGATATTTTTATTGTCAACGGCTCGCGTATCGCTGGATACACCTTGGGCCGCGAACCCCGCGCCGAGCTGTACCGCAACGACGGCGCTTGGCGCTTTACCGGCGTTGGCCGAGAGGCTGGCGTCGCGCATGTGGGTTGGGGTATGGGGGCTACGGCGGCCGACTACAATGCCGACGGGTGGCCCGACTTATACTTGGCCAACTACGGCCCCAATGCGCTATACGAAAACGAGGGCGACGGCACGTTTGTCAATGTGGCGGCCGAGCGGGGCGTGGACTTTAGCGGCTGGAGTTCGTCTGCGGCCTTTGGCGACTACGATCTCGACGGAGA
Organism: Candidatus Latescibacterota bacterium; assembly: GCA_022820705.1. Taxonomy (GTDB): domain Bacteria; phylum Latescibacterota; class UBA2968; order UBA8231; family UBA8231. The sequence continues at coordinate 16,259 of JAJEEZ010000501.1, forward strand.
TTTAGACTTTTACTTGGCTAATTATATCGACTTTGACCCAGCGTTTCGCCCGGTTGATCCGAGCTATTGCACTTGGCGCGGGATAGACGTATTCTGCGGCCCGCGCGGGATGCCGGGAGAGCGAGATCAATTCTATCGCAACGATGGCCCCAGCACAGGTTGGACTTTTGCCGAGGCGAGTGCGGCGTTTGGCATTGCCGACTACGAGTACTATGGTTTTGCCGCGCTGGCCGGTGACTGGGACGAGGACGGCGACTTGGACATTTACATTGCCAATGATTCGACGCCGAATGTACTGTACCGCAACGACCGGGGTGCATTTGCGGATGTATCGCTCCTGTCGGCGACTGCGTACAGCGAGGACGGCCGCGAACAGGGCGGCATGGGTTTGGCAGGCGGCGACTACGATCAAGACGGCGATTTCGACCTGTTCGTTACCAATTTCTCGCACGACAACAACTCGCTCTACGACAACAATGGCCGGGGGTTTTTCACCGATGCCAGTTTTAGTTCGGCGCTAGGCCGCGCGAGCATCAGTTCTTTGGGGTGGGGCACGGGTTTTTTCGATTACGACAACGACGGCGACGACGACCTGTTCGTCGCCAACGGCCACGTGTACCCGGCTGTTGACCACCGAGATTTGGGGACTCGTTACGTCCAGCGCAATCATCTGTTTGAAAATCGCGACGGCGCATTTTTTGAGGTCGGTACAGCCTCGGGCTCGGGCCTAGCAGTAGAAAAGTCGAGCCGCGGCTCGGCCTTCGGCGATTTGGACAATGACGGCGATTTGGACATTGTGGTGGTCAATATCGACGACACGCCGACTGTGCTGCGCAACGACGGGGGCAATCGCCACAACTATCTGATGGTGAGACTGCTCGGCGATGGGGGCAATACAGACGCCATTGGTGCGCGAGTCTCAGTGTCGGTGGGTGGTGCGGTACAGATGAGGGAGGTGCGCGCGGGCACCAGCTACCTGTCGCAGGACGACCTACGGCTGCACTTCGGCTTGGGAGCGGCGACTGAGGCCGATTACCTCGTGGTGCGCTGGCCCGATGGAGTGGAAGAGCGCCTCGACGGGGTGGCGGGCAATCGGCTGATCACTATCCAGCGCGGCGCGGGCCTCGTTGCCGAGGGATTTGGACCCGTGCCGAGGCTGAGGCCGTGAAGGCGCGTTACGGAATGGTCCTGCTGCTTTGTTGCAGTGCGGCGGCGGAATCGCGCTTTGTCGATATCGCGCAATCGGCGGGGGTCGATTTCGTCCACCGCAGCGGCGCGACCGGCGCGCGCTATTTGCCCGAGACCTATGGCTCTGGGGCCGCATTTTTGGATTTCGACGGCGATGGCGCGCTCGACCTCTACTTGGTCAACGCCGGGCGGTTGCCTCAGCTGTCAAACGAGCCTGAAGCGGTCAACGCGCTTTTTCGCAACGAAGGTGCGGGCCGTTTCTCAGAGCAGACGGTGCGGGCTGGCGTCGGCGACCGAGGCTACGGCATGGGGGCGGCTGTGGGCGACTACGACAACGACGGCTGGGCCGACCTCTACGTTACCAATTTTGGACCCAACGTGCTCTTCCACAATCGCGGAGAGGGTCGCTTTGCCGACGTTACAGCTACAGCCGACGTGGGTTGCCCGGGATGGGGGACGAGCGCGGCCTTTGCCGACGTGGATCTCGACGGAGATTTGGACCTATTCGTTGGCAACTACCTCGACTACCCGACCGAAGATCCGCTCGTGTGCCGGATCGGCAACAGCGAGGAGCGGCTCTACTGCGACCCGCGCAAATTCGACGGCCAAGTCGATCGCCTCTATATCAACGAGGGCCGCGTGGGCGGTTGGACCTTTGCCGACCGCACGGCGGCCTTCGGCCTCGTCAGCGTGGCTGGCAAGGAGTTGGGGGTCGTCTTTGGCGACTACGATCAAGATGGAGATCCCGATCTGTACTTAGCCAACGACCTTGTGCCCAACATGCTGTACCGCAACGACGGCACGCGCTTTGTCGATCGCGGTCTTGCTAGCGGCACCAGCCTCAACGGCGAAGGGGTTGCTGAGGCCGGAATGGGCGTTGATATGGCCGATGCAGACGGCGACGGCGACTTGGATTTGTTCGTGACCAACTTCCAGTGGGAGAGCAATACCCTGTACAGCAACTTGGGTGGAGGGTTCTTTGCCGACGCGACCGTGGCGGCGGGGATCACCCGCGCCAGCATGGCCTTTCTCGGGTTTGGTACGGGGTTTTTTGACTGCGACAACGATGGCGATCTCGATCTGTTTGTCGCCAATGGCCACGTGTACGACAATGTGGAAAAGGTCGATCGAGCGGCGGCGTACGCGCAGCGCAATCAGCTACTCGAAAATATCGGCGAGGGCATCTTTGTTGATCGCAGCGACCACGGCCCAGGCCTCGCGCTGGTACAGGTCAGTCGCGGGGCTGCGTTCGGCGACATCGACAGCGATGGCGACTTGGATATTGCGGTGAACAACTCCAACGAGCGGCCAGCCCTGTTGCGCAACGACGCAGATGGCGGTGGATGGTTGGGGCTTAGGCTGCGGGGCGCGGCGAGCAATCGCGACGCCATTGGGGCGCGGGTCTCGCTGACGACCGGCAGCCGCACCCTCGTGCGCGAGGTTCGCCGCAACGCGAGCTATCTGTCGTCGAACGACCCCTGCGTGCTCTTTGGCCTCGGGGATGCCGAGGTCGCCGAGCGGGTTGAGATTCGCTGGCCATCCGGTGCCGTCCAAGTAGTAGAGAATCTGCCCGAGCGGCAATACGTGGCCATAGAGGAGGATACTAGTCGGTGATTAAATGGCTTTCATTCGCACTGGGCGTCGCACTGGTAGCCGGTTGCGAAACCGAGCCGGAAGTTCCGCCTGTTCAGCCGGTAGTGCAGCCGCCTCCGGTTGAGGACCCGCTGCTGATCGGGCGCGCCCTGTTGCGTCAAAAGCGCTACGCGGACGCGCTTGAGGTGTACGGAGAAGCGCGGAAGCGCCATCCGCAGTCGGGCGAGGTGCTGGCCACGCTGGGCCGGATCCACTTGGCCTTGGGCCAGTCCGAAGAGGCGGTTCAATTCTATGAAATGGCCGTGGCCCTCGAATCCGATCAGCCTGAATGGCTCGTCGCCTTGGGCAATGTGCATCTGAAGCTGAGCCGCTACGACGAAGCCCACGCCGCGTTTGCCTCGGCTTTGGCCTTGGATTCGACGTATGCGCCAGCGCGGCGCAACAAAGCGGCGGTGTACAGCAAGCAGGGGCGGTTGGGCGACGCCGCGCACGAATACGAGCGCGCCTTGGCGCTGCGGCCTGAACATCTCCACACCCGCTTTAACCTTGGGCTGGTGTACGCCAGTTTGGGCCGCTATGCAGATGCCAGCGAAACCCTGCAACAGGTCTTGGTGGCAGCGCCGAAAAACGCGCGTGCGCTCTACGCGATGGGGGAGATCAAGCTCCAGGAGGGCGACGACGAGGGGGCCGTCGAGTACTTTGAGCGCACGCTGGCAGCCGACACCACCTATGCGGAGGCGCATCTGCAATTGGGGAGGATCCAGATGGGCCAAAACGATCTTGCGGCTGCGGCCGAGCGCTTTCGCCGGACCATCCTAATAGAACCTGGGCTGGCCGAGTCCTTCCGTCTGCTGGGCCAGGTCCACCTGCGGCAGGGCCGCGAGACGGCCGGCGAAAAATCCCTTGCTGCCTACGAGAAGGTCAAGCAGGTCGAGGGAGATATCCAGCGCTATCGCGAGCGGCTGCGCAGCGATCCAGACGACACCGACGCCCATTACAGCTTAGGTTTTATATACAACCGCTTGGGGTTTACCGGCGTGGCTCTGCCGCACTATGCCCAAGCCGTGCGGATCCATCCCGGCCACGTGCGGGCGCTGAACAACATGGGCAACATCTACTTGCGCACCGGACATTTCGATCAAGCGGCAGCGGCCTATCAGCAGATCATCGAACAAAACCCCGAGCACGTGGCCGCCTTTGCCGCGCTCGGGCAGGTTTATTTGAATCAACAGCGCACGGATGAGGCCATTGCCATGCTCAACCGCGCGCTCGCGCTCGACGAAAACTGGCTCGGTGCTCACCAAGCCTTGGCCGAAGCCTACAAGCGGCTGGGGCAGATTGCCAAAAGTGAAGAACACAAACGCATGGCCGACGCCTTGCTTAGAAAGCAGAAAGATGACCAATAACGCGAGAAAATGGGTAGGGCTTGCAGCCTGCGCATTCCTTTTTTGTTGTGCCCAAGAGCCAGCGGCCCCGGTCGCCGAGGGGGGCGGTTTAGTGGTGACTGGTACCGCCTTGGCCCAAGTCGGCGACGATCAAATTGACGAGCGCGAATTCCGCCGCTACGAAGCCCGGATTCAACCGCAGCACCGCTCTTTGGCCCAAGGCGTGGAAAAGCACCACGAGCACCTGATGAGTTTGATCGACATCAAGCTCATGGTGCGCGAGGCGTACGCACGAGGACTGGACAAAAACCCCGAATGGATCAAGGCTGTGGAACTCGCCCAGCACAAGGCCATGATCGAAGCCTATCTGCGCGAGCAAGTCGGTCTGCAAATCGAGATTTCCGAAGACGAGTTGCGAGCCAATTTTGCCGCGCATCCGGCCCGCCACGCCGTGCGCGGGGCGCACATTCTGCTCGACAGCCGCGTTCGCGCCGATTCCATCTACGCGGAGATCGCATCCGGTCGGGTTACTTTTGAGGACATGGCGCGCAAGCACTCGCTAGATGAGGAGACAGCGGCCGATGGGGGCCGGTTTGATTCGTACTATGCCTTCGACCGGGTCTCAGACCGAGTGTACGAGCGCGTGTTCTCGTTGGACGTAGGCGAGGTAAGCCAGCCCTTCCGCACACCCCAAGGCTGGGAAATCGCCAAGGTAGTAGATAAGAAATTGGTGCCTTTTGAGAAGTATCGTTCGGTGATCCAGCGGGCGACTTTTCTAGAAAAAATCGAGAACTTGCGCAGCGATCACATCGATAAGCTAGTCGTCGAGAGCGGCTTGCGCCCGGTGGGAGAACAGGTGCGGCGCTTTGTCGCGGCTTGGAACCAACAGCCTGGTGCGCCGCAGCTTGCGCCCGAGGAGTGGGCCGCTCCGCTCTACGAGTACGATGGCGGCATCATCACTATGCAGCAGGGCAGCAACTTGTTGCACAATACGCGGCTGGGTCGCGCCCAAATCGACAGCGCCGTGCTCGACGACCGGATTCGCCGCCGTGGAGCACCAGACCTACTGTTGGGCTTGGCGGCCGAGCGCGGAGGATCCGCCGAGCGGCCCGAGGTGCAGGAGAAGGTGATAGCTGAAAAGGAGCGGTTGCTACTGCAAGGGCTGTGGGAAGAGTTGCTCGAAGACGCCTTAGAGGTGAGCGAAGAGGAAGCGCGTGCCCACTACGAGGCGCATCCAGAAATGTACTGGGCACCAGAGGAAATCATCGTCCAAGAAATCATGGTTGCCGATGAGTCGCTTGCCCAAGAGCTGCTGGAGCAAATTCGCGCTGGGGCCGATATGGCCGCGCTGGCAACCAAGCACAGCATTCGCCGCGATGCGGATGAAAACGGTGGCCTCTACGCGCTGCGCGCATTTGAAAAGATCGTTTACAAGGAACTGATGGACGCGGCCGTATCCGCGCCCGAAAGGGAATTGCAAGGTCCGATTGAACTAGTCGAGCCCTTGCCGGCTTCTCTGCGCGATCTTCAGCCTTTGGAACGAGCTTTTTCAATCTTCAAGGTCTTGCAGCGCCGGCCCAAGCGAGTGCAGGAATACAACTTGGTCCAACAGAAGGCCCACTACTTGGCCCGCCAAGAAAAACAGCAGCGCGAATTGCGCACCCTCAACTTGCGATTGCGCGACAAATGGCACGATGCATGGGGCATCAACGCCGAAGCGCTAGAAAAATACGCGCTGGCCAAGCCTTCGTAAAAAGAAAACAGCGCCGCTTTCGTAAATTTTTTATACTATATCTATCTAGTATATCGGGAGTAAGACCATGAAACGTCTATCGAATTTGTGGCTTTGGTTCCTCGCCGCAGCATCAGCTACGGCCGCGGCGGCGGACATTTCTTTGTGGCAGATCGGCGGCAGCGGCCTTCGCTGGGCCGATAGCGACTCGGCCCAGGTAATGATTGACTTTACCGGACCGAATAACTCGATCCAGCCGGTGCTGGTCAGCTCGGATACGACAGTCTTTCTCCTGCTCGAAAATTGGTCGCCGAAAAAGGCTCCGGACGAGCTAGGTTTTGTCGATGGCGAGCGGCCCCGAGCCTGGAAGGGTTGCTGTGGTACCTCTTCGACGGTTGACAACGCGCTCAACCTCATCGATGGCAGCGGCAAGACGTACAATCCGGTGACCAGCAACAGCATTAACAGCGAGTACTACACCATTGATTTGGGCGTGCCGGTGCCGTTGTTCCGCTTTGCTATGAGCACGCCGGACAAGGGATTTTTCCGCTCGGACGGAACCCCGCTAGAAGAAGACGCCATCCCGGCCTTTGAGGTGTCGATCGCCCCAGACACCAACAACGACGTGCTGAACACGTCCAACCCCATCGGGGAAGTCATCGTCGAGGCGCGCGAGAATGTGGTCCCCAAGATAGCCGCAGATTTTCCCTTGCAATACGTGCGCTACGTGCGCTACAAGCGCAAGAATTCGATCCTCGACGAGGCGACGAATCAGTCGTCTGGGCATTCGGGCACGGCGCGCAAGGGGACAGTGGCTGAGTTCTTCCTCTGGGGAGAGGGAATCCCCAAGCGGGCCACGTACAAGACGACTATTTTCGATCTTGGTACAGTCGTCAACTTCGGGCGGCTGTTCTGGAAGGCTACGCCCATGCGCCTAGTCAACGGCGTGGCCGAGGAAGCCCCGGACGCCAACGTGCAGATCGAGGTCGAAGCGCGCACTGGAATCGACTCAGATCCGGACATCTATTACGAATTTACAGATATGGGGACGCGCGTTGTCGTCGAGCAAAGCCGCTATCAGGGCAAGCTGAAAAACCAGAGCGCGGCCGTTACGAATGCCGATGGGTTGGGCGGCACCCTGACCCTTTCTACTCGGCCCAAGCCGGGGCTCCGCGCTGGCATTGAGTACGACCAAGAAAACTGGACGTTCTGGTCTTTTCCGACCACTGAGTCCGATCAACCCCTCAACCTCAACCGAGGGTCGTATTTGCAGGTCAAGGTGGTGCTGCACAGCGAGCGATTCGACGAGTTCGTGCGCCTCGATTCCCTGTGGATAGAGACCTCGCCGATATTGGCTAGCCGCGTCGTGGCTGAGATAGCCCAACTCGGCCAGCCCAACCCGGCGCGTGGCGTGGCCGAGGTACCGTTGGGCCAGAGAACGGATTTTACCTACGACATCAAGGCGGAATTTGCAGCTAGTGAGGCGGGTTTTGACGCCCTGCGGATTAGCACCGGCAGTGCGCAAACCGAGTTCAAAGGGCTGGAAATGGATGAAGTTGCAACCGATCCAGCCGGGATAGAGATTGTGGACGACGGCTTTGTCGTGCAGCTACCGCAGCGCATAAGCGGTGCCCACAACCCGAGCTTGCGGGTGACCTTTGCCGCCGAGGTCTTCGACTTTGCACGCACCTTTGAGGGCGAGGTCTTCAACATCGGTAGCTCAGACCTACCGCAGCCAGTCGAGGGTGGGGACGTCAGCGATGCGATCGGTACCAATAGCCTGCGAGTCCTAGCTGCGAGCGCGGCCAATCCGCAATTAGTGCAAGATGTGCAGTTTTCCAGCGGCGTGATCACCCCCAATGGCGACAGCGTCAACGACGAGTTAGTTATTTCCTACTCGCTCTTCGCGCTACCGCAATCGGTGCCTGTACAGTTGCAAGTGTTCTCGCTGGACGGTCGTCAGGTGGCGCAAGTCCAGCGCGGCCAGCAAGGGTCTGGGCCTCAGCGCTTGTCTTGGGATGGCCGCGACCAGCGCGGTGAGACGCTCGCCCCGGGCCTGTACCTTTTGGGCATCGGCATCGAAGCCGAAGACAAGAGCGCCCTACAACTGCGACCCATCAACATCGCTTACTGAGGAAAGCACTCATGTCCAATCGCGCCATCGCCTTAGTGATGATACTCGCCTGCTACGCGCACGCTGAGTTTCTCACCTTTGACAGCCAAGAGACTTGGGAGGCCAACTGGTCGCTTAAGCCGCAGTTAAACGTCTTCACCCCAGAGGGGCACTTGGGGCTGATCAAGTTCCACAAGGACATCAACGCCGCGCTCGACGCCCATCTCTTCGTCCACCCGACTAATGAGCGCGGGGATGTGGCCGGTGGCATTTGGTCTGCGCTGAGTAACCCGAACGACGCTCCCCGAATCATCGACGGAGATGCCGCTACCTTTTGGCAGCCAGCCGGCAGCGATCCGCTCGACAAGTGGATCGTGCAAATTGACTTGGGCCGCGCGGTATTGGCCAAGGAGATCCGCATCCACTTCCCCGATGAAGAGGGGGCCAAACCCTTCCGCCAGTTCAGCGTTTTCGCCTCTACGGGTGCCCACGTGGCGGCTTTAGAGGATGTATATCGCTTCGCGCCGATTTATCGCACAACTAAACCCAACTTGGATACGTATGTCAGCTTTGGGTTCAAACCGGCCGTGGAGGATACCACCCGTGCGGTGGAACAACTAAGCGCCGCCGGAGGCAGCGCGGACTTTACCGCTCCGGAATTTACCGGCGATGCCAATACTGCCACCACGGGAGGCCGCAACAAGGTAGTGGCGACCGGCCAAGTGGGTTCGCGGGTATCCGCTAACTCTAGGTGGCAGATGATCCAGTTCATCCGCTTCCTCGTCGATGAACACCAACTCGACGGCGCGCTCGCCGAAATTGAGGTCATTTCTGTCGGCGACAACATCAGCCTTGGGGTCGAGGCAAAGGGTGGCACGTACATCAATGGCTCGCGGGCGACCGACCCCTTCTTTTGGCTCGACGGCAACCTCAATACGTACGGGGTCATTGAGGTGCATCAGCAGTTTACCGAGTCGCGCGGCACGGCCCTTGAAGGGGGCTTGTGGTGGCAGGTTGATTTGGGGGCGACCTACTGGGTTGACGACGCGTTCGTCTATTGGCAAAAGGCCGGCGAGCGCCTCGCTGACTTCCGCTTGGGTACCAACAACGCCGGCACGGGGTACACCTTTTTCTCTTCTGACGGCACCAAGACCCTGTCCGGCGACATCGACTTTGATACGTGGATTTTTGAACCGGAGTGGACCAATGCCCGCGAGCAATACAAGCGGCACTACCGGTATTTGTTCAATCCGCGCAAGGTGCGGCACATCTTCTGGCTGGCCCTACACGACTTGGGCTGGCGCGCCCATCCCATGGAGCTACAGATGTTCTCCCCAGGCCACCCGGCCGAAGTCGTGATCCAATCGAATTTTTTGGATCTGAGCGCGCTCGCTGGCGATGGGCAGCCCAAGGTGATCAAGGCCATCCACTACGACGCCGATCTACCGCCCAATACTCAGATCGAACTGCGTTCCCGCTCGGGCAACGAGATGGGTGAGGTGTACACTTTTCACAACAAGATCGGCGAGGTAGTAACAGAGGAGAAGTGGAACAGCTCGCCCAAGGTACTGCGGGGCCGAGTGGATACCTCGGTCGTCGTCGGGGAGGCTTGGAGCGAGTGGAGCAACGTGTACAAGCTGTCGGGCGAGCCTTTTAAGTCGGACTCGCCGCGCAAATTTGTGCAGCTAGAGTTGGTTATGAGCACGGAAGACCCGGAGGTGGCTCCCACGGTGCGCTCGGTCGAATTGGAATTCGTTGATGCGCTGGTCAATGAGGCGCACGGATCGATTCTGCCCCGCCAAGCCAAGCCCAACGAGGATACCCGTTTCACCTATATGCTGTGGCCGTCCGTGACCGCGGATAACAAGGGTTTTGACCGCCTGCGATTGGTTGTGCCCGACTTGGTACGGGCCGATGAAGTCGAGGTGACAGTCGCTGGTCAGGTGGTTGCGCCGACGGCTATGAACATTGCCGCGGATTCGCTGCTGATTGACTTGCCGCAGGTAGTCCAAGGGGACTCCGTGCAGGTCGCCTTCACCACGCGATTAGTGCGGAACGCCGCAGTCGTAGATGCCGATTTGGGCCTGAGCGACGCGCCTGGCTTGTGGCAGGACGTCGAGCCGGCCGAGCGTCGATCTAACGTGGTACTTCTACCCGAACTGGCCGATAGCGACCGCTTGATTGGCGACTTACAGCTTTCGAGCCGAGTGCTCACGCCCAATGGCGATGGAGTCAACGACGCTGTGGAGTTGAGCTTTGTCGTCTTCAAGGCCCAAGATGCGGTGCCTATGGTCGAGGTGCGCGACTTGGTCGGCCGGCCCGTGGCCCAATTGACGCCGGTCGCAGAGGGGCCGACCCGCCGCTTTACGTGGAATGGCCAAGATGCGGGCGGTGCCACCGTGCCTCCGGGCATCTACCTCTGGCGCATAGACGTAAACGCAGACTCAGGCGACGCCATTGAGTTGCGCGTCGTCGAGGTGGCCTACTAACCGGGTTAGAGCGGTAGGATGCGGAGAAAATACGGGATTTGCTACACGCTCACGGCCCTATTTCTGTGCGGTTCGAGCCGCGCCGAGGAAGTTCGCTTCGACACTCCGGCCGAATGGGCGACTTGGGAAGTCCCGGTCGATATCGTCCAGTTTGCCGACGACGGCTCGCTAGAGCTGAGAAAATTCCGCAAGGAAATCAACGCCACTCTTGATGCTCATCTTTTTACCCAACCCACTCAGACTCGTGGCAAGGTCCAGGGGGGAATCTGGCAGGCAGGCTCCAATTCGACTGCGGCTCGGCGCATCATGGACGGGAATCTGGAGACGGTGTGGCGGCCTAGCCAGTCCGACGATCTGGTCGATTGGGTGGTAACCATCGACTTGGGGCGACCCGTGCTCGCCGAGCGCATTCGCTTGGTGTTTCCCGACCGCGCAGGAGCGCGTCCCTGGCGACAATTCAGCGTTTTCACGGCCAATGGTGCGCGCATCCAAGCCACGGATGATGTCTTCAAGTTCGACCAATCCTTTCAGACTACCCAGCCCAATCGAGAGCAGGTCGTCGATATTGAGCTAGTCGGCGAGCGCGACGTAACGCGAGTTATCGACGAAAACCTCGGGCTAGAACCAGCCGCGCTAAATACCTTCCGCATGGTGCGCTTTGTGCGGGTGCGCGCCGACGAAAAGAGCGCTGATGCGGCTTTGGCCGAAGTAGAGGTGATCACCGCAGGCGACAACATAAGTCTCGGAGTCTTGGCGCGCGGAGG
>JAJEEZ010000487.1:0-5319 GCA_022820705.1 Candidatus Latescibacterota bacterium
CGGAGAAGGGCTTGGGTTTATCGTCGAACCTACCGGATGCGCTCACGAGTTGAAAAACTTGACCGATGCATCTGTAAACGTACTGAGCATGCGCGTGGCAATGGACGTGGATTCAGAGACGCAGCAAGGGCTGCAACCCAAGACCGGCACCTTTGACGAGCAAGCGCTAAAGTGGCGAGACGCAATCCACGGCGGCTGCGGACAGATCGCCACCCGGCACGTGCTCTCGCCCGATGACTTTTACAGCGACTGGACCTTTCTCGACCATGCAATCCTCGGTGCGGAGGGATCGGTAGGGTATCACTATCACGACTTTCTCGAAGAGAGCTTTGTGGTGCTGAAGGGACAGGGTTTGATGACTATTGACGACGAGACCTTTGCGGTGGGACCGGGATCGGTTACTTGGCAGGGCATTGGGCAGGGGCACGGCATTTACAATCCCGGCCCGGAAAAGCTGGAGTTCGTCCGCATTGCCGTGAAGCAAGCAGACGAGGAATACACTACTATCGACCTGCACGACGATTTGTCGGCGCGCAGGCCGACTTGAGAAAGGAAGATCATGGACCACACTGATACAGTACAGCGCATGGCCGAGGCCGCCGGCAACTTCCTCGCGTCCTTAGATGCGGCCGAGCGGCAGAAAGCAGTGATCGACTTTGCCGACAGCACGGAGCGCAAAAACTGGCACTACGTGCCGAGGGAACGCGCCGGATTGCCGCTCAAGGAAATGGACGAGCGACAGCGCGAGCTAGCGCACGCGCTAGTAGCAACTGGAGTCAGCGCGTCGGGGTACGAAAAAGTCTCGACGATCATTTCGCTGGAGCCGATACTGGCGGAGTTAGAGGGAGCCGGGCGGCGCTTCCAGCGCGATCCCGAGCTGTACTACGTGAGCATTTTCGGCGAGCCGGGTGGAGACGCGCCCTGGGGCTGGCGCTTTGAGGGGCATCACGTCTCGCTCAACCACACGGTAGTACAAGGTCGGCTGGGAACAACACCGCTGTTTTTTGGCTCCAACCCCGCCGAAGTGCGCCACGGCGAGCAAACCGGGCTGCGGGCCTTGCGGGAGGAAGAGGATCTGGGGCGGCAGCTTTTGCACGAGTTGGACGGCGAGCAAAAAGCAGTGGCCATCGTCAGTGCCGAAGCCCCAAAGGACATTCTCACGACCAATGTGCCCCACGTGCGCGGCGAAGTCGAACCGGAGGGCTTGGGCAGTGCGGACATGAGCGCAACACAGCGTCAGATATTGGACGCCTTAATCGAAGTGTACGTACGACGCCTGCCCGAAGCGGTGGCCGAAGCCGAATGGGCGCGACTCGGAGCCGCATATTTGCGGGCAGCGCACTTTGCTTGGGCCGGCGCGGAGGAACGCGGGGGACCACACTACTACCGGGTGCAAGGGCCGAGTTTCCTCGCCGAGTACGACAACACCCAAAACGACGCCAACCACATCCACGCGGTCTGGCGCGATCTGAACAACGATTTCGGCGAGGATCTGCTCAGGCGACACTACCGGCAGAATCATAGATAGTTGTCGGAATTGCGAATTGAGCAATGGACCAGTTCCTAATTCTTGTGGAGAGAACTCTTTGACCGTTACGGCCGTCTTCAGTTCACGCGCCGCGTTCTACGAACAATTGCACTGCCGCTACCAGCGCCACCAGTTCGACAACTGGCAGGTCTGGGGCGGCAACGTGACCATTGAAATCGACGGTCGGGTTTGCGAGCCGCCCCTCGCTAGGGCTTATATCGAACCTGGCAAGACGGCTGCCATTGCCCAAGTGCGCTGCGAGCTTTTCGTCGCGGCTGTCGATCCACGCGAAGTCCAGCCGGGAGATGTGGATGCGCGGCTGTGGACCGATGCTAGCGGGATCAATGATTACTTGGAGATGCGGCTGCTTGTCGATGAGGAAAGTATTCCCATCCTCGCGGACAACAATCTCGTCTTCGAGTCGGCAGCTTTCGCGCTTGGGCACACAGGCACCTTCAACTACGCAGTGGAGTTTTCCGCCGATAGCTACGCCGAGGCCGGGCGCAAGGAATGGATTAGCCTCAACGATTTGGCCGAAAACCGCGACGGGGTCATCGTCGTCAGCCCGGAGTGGGTACGTAAGGGACCGACGATCGCCGAGGTATGCGTACGCAAGGTCGGTGCCGAAGTCGAGGAGGGCCGCTTCCGCTCGGGTCGACTCGCTGAACTGACGCGGCACTTAGAAAATATATCTGCCGATGTCATCTACCTATTGCCCTTCTTCCGCCCAGGTTTTGCAGACCTGCACACCGGCGCGGACGTGCGCAAGGGAACCCTCGGCAGCGTCTATGCGGTCCAGAACTTTTTCCAAGTTGATCCCGAGCTAGTTTCGCCGATCGAGGAAGTAGATTGGAGGTCGCTAGTGACGGAAGGTTTCCTCCTCCCAAACGAAATGGAAGATCTCGCCGGACTGTCAGCAACTCAAGCGGAAAAAGCCCTCGGCCACGAAGCCTTCGTCCAGCTCGTCGGTCGCACCGAGTTGCGGGCACTGACTAGGAAGGCACACGCCCTCGGGAAGAAAGTCATCTTCGACTTGGTCTTGATGCAGAGCAGCCGCGACTGTCCGCTGATCGCCGAGCATCCCGAGTGGTATCTGCGCGACGAACGCGGGGTGCCGCAAATCCATCAGATCGCTTGGCTGGTCTATTCGGACGTGGCGCTCTTTGACTTGGTTTACAATCAGCCGTTGCAAGAGTACCTGTTGGAGATCGCCCCGTATTGGATCGAGCAATGCGGGTTCGACGGGGTGCGCATCGACGCCAGCCAGACCATCGACCGGCCCTTCCTCAAAAAGCTCAAGAACCGCATTCAAGCAGCCGCGCCCGAGGCATTGGTGTTGGGCGAGACGCTGTGCCCGCTGACCGAAGCAGTGGACGTCCCGGCAGATATGATCTACGCGCTCTTAGTTGACTATCACCGCGATGTCGAACACGCCCAACCCCTCATCGATTTCCTAGAGGAGATGCATCGCACCTTCGCGCCCGGCACCGTGGCCATGGCCTACTTTGAAAACCACGACAGCCCGCGCGCCACCCAAGTGTGGCACGAGCGGTTCCGCGAACTCTTGCAGTGCGACGAGCAGGCGCGGTCCTACTGGCAGGGCCTCACCTGTCCCATCCAGCCGGATCCGGGAGACCGGGCGCAACTGATGGCATTGCTCAAGAATTTGCAGGCCGCCTTGATCGACTGCTCAGCCGGTTCGGCCTCTGGATGTAATCTGACGCGGGGTTTGGAGTTGGGCTGCGAGTGGGGCGAGGAAACGCGCACCGACTTTGAAAACAAAACCCTCCTGCACTTCGACTGGGCCGAGCACGAGCCGCACGCCAGCCTAGCGAGGGCCTACGAGCGTCTCCTCGCACTGCAAAAGGAATGGCCTGAATTTTGCGACGGAGAGGTGTACTTCCACCGCAACGAGTTCGCAGGCGGCGACCCAGACGACCGCATTCTGGCGTACGTGCGTTACACTGAGCAAGGCGCACTTTTAGTGGCCCACAACTTCGATCCGCACACCGTGCGGCGGGCTTCCTTCCGCTTCGATTACCTGCCGCAGCCGCCCACATCGCGCCAAAAATGCTTCGACACGTACGAGGCCCTTGCGATTGAGGCGATACCCACCAGCGACGAAATCTCGGAGGTCAGCCTCATGCCACTACAGACGCAGGTGTGGCGACTTTACTGAACCCAAACAAAAGGAGTACGAACATGGCAAAAATCGGCGCAATTCACTACAACTGGCCCGGCCTCGACCTCGAAGGCTTCGCCCGGCGGGCCAGCGAAATCGGCTATCGCCACTGCGAGTTGCAGATCGGCGATATCTGGGATGGCGAGTCCAACAACGGCGAGCAGACAGCCGCAGCCACGCGCGAGTTATTGGCCAAATACGGAATGCAGGCCTCGGCCGTAGCGGCTGGCAACGACTTCCTGCAAGCCGACAGCCGCGACTTGGACGCGCAAATCGAGCGCTACCGCTACGTCTGCCAGATCATCCCCATAACCGGCACGGACATCGTGCGCTCAGACGGCGGTTGGAACCGCAACGACGCGGTGCCAGAAGACCAGTGGGACGCCATGCTGCTCGAAGCCTTCAAGCGCTGCGCCGATTTTCTCGAAGAGTACGATGTGCGGATTGCCCTCGACAATCACGGGACTTCCACTAACGACGGCGACTGGCAATTAAGCCTGATCGAACGCGTTGGCTCGGACCGACTCGGCGTCAATTTGGACACCATGAACTACCGCTGGTTCGGGCACGAGTTGAACCAGATCGACCATTTCTACGAAATACTGGCTCCGCATGTCTTTCACACCCACATAAAGGACGGAACCGGCTCGCGGCAAAATTACAAGGGAGCGGGATTGGGCGAAGGAGAAATCCATCTCGACCACGCGGTCCAGTGCCTCAAGGCGGCCGGCTACGACGGGGCTTGGACGGCTGAATACGAAGGGCCGGAGACCGAGGGACAAGTGGGATACGAAAAGTGCTACCAGTGGCTGGCGGCGAACGTCTGATCCTCGTTCTACGCGCGATTTCTACTGTCCAAAATTTCGGCCAACTCGCGCGGTGTCGCAAAGATCGAAGATCAGGGCGCGGATCACCGGATTTGGCGAATCTGCTCGACCTTCTTGTCGAGCCGCTTGGGGGAGATCGAGTGGGCGGTCCCCAACTCTTGGGCGAAGACCGAGACGCGATATTCCTCTAGCATCCAGCGCAATTCCTCGATCTGGGCCGCTCGCTCGGGCGAATTGGTCTCCTCGGCGAGCTTTTCCAACTGAATCTGGTACACCTCGATCAACTCGACCTTCTGAGCGTCCTTGCGCGGGTCGGTCGCAGCGCGTTCGGCGCGCACCTCGACGGCTTTTAGGTAGCGGATTAAATGCCTGAGACGGTGGAAGGGGACGCGGGCGAGGAAGTCGTCTGGCAGCAGCCGCTCCAAGTCCGCGTCCAGCCCGCGATAGGACCGGTCTGAGAGGAGAATTTCGCGGCGGGCTTCGAGGAGGCTATCGACCAAGGAGATGAAGCGCGAGGCCAAGCCGCGCAGCCGTTGCTTGGCCTGAATCAGCACGGCGTCGAAGTCTTCTTGGCGCAGGGGTAGAATTTGCTCGCGGTGGAAGAGATAGCGCTCGAGATGTTCAAATGCTTGGGTGCGCAATTCTAGCGAACTGCCTTGATAGCGCGCCTTGAACTGCGCCAACTCCTGGAGCTCGCGCTGGAGCCACGCCAGCTCGTCGCGCAACGCCAAGGCGCAGAGGCCCAAGAAACCCTCCCGCGAGCGAGCTTCGGCTTCGGCGCG
>JAJEEZ010000283.1:0-11606 GCA_022820705.1 Candidatus Latescibacterota bacterium
GGTGCTAAAGGACTGAACCCAGCGCAGGTTGGGAGCAGCAGCGCAGACTGCGGGTGGGAAGTTGCCGACGATGATGTCGATCTCGCTGGCCACGGCGAGGGCTTCTTGTTCGTCGTTGGCCACAAAGACTTCGTGGCCGCCGTTTTCGCGTGCTATTTGGCGCAAGTGGTCGTGCTGTTCGTCAGTGAATGGGTAGTGGACTAGGATCTTCACGCGGACCTCCAAGCTAGGTTGAGAAGTAAGCCACTGACAGCTAACGCAGTCAGCTTTCACGGAACACGCTTGCCCTAGCTGCAGGCTACGTTGAGTTCCGTAGGCTCGCATCGAGCCTTGTTCAAGATATTCACCGCGGCGTTGATGTCGCGGTCGAGTTGAACACCACACCGGCAGGAGTGCCACCGTTGCGACAACCGCTTCTTTTCGATAAGCCCACAGCCCGAACAGGCTTGCGACGTGTGCTTAGCGTCCACCTCGACGACCACACAACCGGCCCTTTCAGCCTTGTAGTCGAGCATTGAGCGGAACATCGCCCAGCTTGCGTCGGAAGCAGAAAGCGCGAGATGCCGGTTGGCAATCATAAAGCGCGGCGATACGTCTTCGACGGCGATACGTGCAAAGGATTTCGTCATGCGGTAGGTCAGTCGGTGCAGATAGTCCTTGCGCTGGTTAGCGATCTTGGCGTGCAGCGCTTCCACGCGCCGCTTACACTGCCACCAGCGCGAACTAAAGCGCGTCTTGCGCGCCAGGGCTCGTTGCGCTTTTCGCAGCTTCTTGAGCGACCGTCGCAGCCAGCGCGGATTATCAATCAGCGTTCCGTCCGAGAAAGCCATCAGGCTGTGCAGCCCCATGTCGATGCCGATCTCCTTGCCATCGGTGCGCGGCTCGGCCGGCTCGTTGCCGTCGTCGCCTTGGAAGCTGACGAACCACTTACCTGCCTTGCGGGTGACGACCACGTGCTGGAGGCATCCTTCGGGCACGTCGCGGTGCAGCTTGACCTTGACCTCGCCGACGTGCTGGACGTGCAGCCGGTCGCCTGTCAGCTTCAAGCCGTCGCCGTGCCGGTACTCGACCGAGCGAAACCGCTGCGCTGGCTTGAAGCGCGGAAAGCCCGGCTTGTCGCCATCTTTAAGACGACGGAAGAAAGCGGTAAACGCCTTGTTCAGTCGGCGCAGAAGCTGTTGGACGGACGTAGCGTTGAGCAGCCCGAAGTCTTCCAGCCGCGCCTTGCGATCCTCGCGGAAGCGTTCCCATTGCGCCGGATAGCTGACAGACTGGCCGGTATGCTTGTACACGTCGCGCCGGTGCTCAAGTGCCTCGTTATACAGCAAGCAGGACTGACGCAAGATCGTGTCGAGCGCATCTTCCTGCTCTTGGTCGGGATACAAGCGATACTGATACGTGCGCTGCATTCAGACGCCTTTCTGCGCTTCGATGTAGCGGCGCACCGTTTCATCCGAGACCTGCCCGATGCTACCAGCATAGTACGAGCGCGACCACAGCGAAGGCAACCGCGTCTTGAGCGAAGGAAAACGTGCTCTCAATTCGTGGGCGGTGTAGCCTTTGAAGTGCCGCACGAGCTGATTGACGGCCATGACGGGCGTTCCGGTAACGAACAGGTGCACGTGATCGGGACGAATTGCCAGCGAGAGGATTTCAACGCCGAGTTCGGACGCCTTGGTGTGCAGCAGTTCGTCGAGCGCGGTTGCGATGTCGCCCGTCAGAACGCCACGCCGATACTTGGGACACCAGACAAGATGATATTGAATCTGGTGGGTACATTCTGCCGATTTTTGTTTGTTTACCATACAGTAACCTTACAAAAAGGCTTGTTCACTGTCAACGAATTAATTGTCTTTTGTTTGATTTCTTTTTGGAAGGACAAGCGCCTTGTGCGTTGCCCGTCTGTCAAGAAGTCAACACCTATCCCCCTGAACGGCTAAAGCCGTCAGTCCCACGGTGATTTTTTATGGGATAGAATGCGATCGATGTGATCGGCGAGCGATTGTTCTAGGCGCGGCCCGAAGCGGGTTACCACTTGTGCAGCCGCATAGCAGCCTAGGCGCGCCGCGTCTAAGGGGCTGTACCCATAGGATAGCCCGTAGAGCACGCCACCGGCGAAGAGATCGCCGGCACCGTTGGTGTCGATGGCTTGCACCGGAACGCCGGGCACTTGGTGGTGGGTGCCGTCGGCATACACTAGGGCACCGTCGGCTCCGCACGTTACATAGGCTGTGCCGACTTGGGAAGCGAGGGCCGCACCGGCTGCCTCGCGGTTGTCGGTCCCGGTACTGGCGAGGGCTTCCTCCTCATTACAGAAGAGCAGATCGACACCGCCTTGCAAGAGCGCGTCAAAGCGCGCCCGAAAGGCGCGGACGGCAAAAGGATCGCTCAGGGTCAGGGCGACAGCCGTACCGTGGCACTGGGCTATTTGCTGTGCTCGGCGCGCGGCGGCAAAGCCGTCTTCCGAGCCGAGGAGATAGCCTTCTATATAAACGTACTGGCTGTCGGCGATGACCTCCTCGTGGAGTTGGGCCGGGCCGATGGCGCTGCTGATGCCCAAGAAGGTGTTGAGGGTGCGGTCGGCGTCGGGAGTAACAAAAACCAAGCACTGGCCAGTCTTGCCCACGCCGCGGTTGGCCGGATGCGTGGTCACGCCGGCTGCTTCGAGGTCGCGCTGGTAAAAGTCGCCCCAAACGTCGCGGCCGGTCAGGCAGGCGTAATAGGTGCGGCCGCCATAGCGGGCGACGCCGATGAGGGTATTGGCGGCCGAACCGCCCGAAGCCGAGGCGACTGGCTCGCCATCGACCGCGGCTGTGAGGTGGCGCTGCCGCGCCTCATCGACGAGGGTCATAACCCCCTTTTCGATTTGGTGTTCGGCGAGGAATTCCGGGGGGACTTGATATTGGATGTCCACTAGGGCGTGGCCGACTCCATAGACGTCGTACGTGCGGTCCATAAGCTCTTCCTTCGGGTGAAAAATAGGCAAAATAACCTATTCGCTCATAGCTGCCAAAAAGGGCAAGGGCAAATCTTTGCTTGTTTTAATTCGCGCTGAGAATATATTAAAAACTCTGCGGGAGACGCCCGCGCTTTCCACCCTTTACGGAGGTTGATGCAATCGCAGCAAAGAAAAAGAGTTTTACGAGAGTAAACGATGATATTCGCGTGCCCCAAATCCGGCTCATTGGGTCTGATGGGGGGCAGGTGGGGATCATCGAAACGGCCCGTGCCTTGGCCATGGCGGAGGAAGCCAATCTCGACCTAGTAGAAGTGGCCGCTGAAGCGCGCCCGCCGGTCTGCCGGATTATCGACTACGGCAAGTTCCGCTACGACCAAGAGAAAAAGGCCAAGGAAGCGCGCAAGAAGCAGCACAACGTGCAGATGAAGGGCATTCGCATTGCCCAACCTACTATTTCCGACCACGATCTCGAATACCGGACGAGCCACATCCGCACGTTTATCGAAAAGGGGAACCGGGTCAAAGTCAGCGTCCGCTTTCGCGGGCGGCAGATGGCCTATCAGGATCGAGGATACGAGCTACTGCAAAGTCTGGCCGACAAGCTCAAGGACGTAGCCGTCGTCGATCAGGCTCCCAAGATGGAAGGCCGCGAAATGTCGCTCATTCTCAGACCCATCTGAGATTGGTCCGAACAACGCAAAAAGGCCGATGTCCGCACTGCGGGCGTCGGCCTTTTTTGTTTGTGCATGATTGACGCGACCTCCCTTCGTTGGCACTTAGGGGGATAATTTTTTTCTTTAGGTTGCTCAAGAGGCGATCAGCACGTGTTCGGTAGTGCCATTGAGGCCGGCGATGACGGGGAAGGTCTTCGATTGCGGGCCATTGGCACCGGGTACGTAGCGCACATGCGGCGAGAAATAGGCGTAGAGCGCGGTGTTGCGCGACCGATCGGTTTGGTTGGGGCCGGAACCGTGGACCATCAAGCTGTGGAACAGCACGGCGGACCCGGCCGCGAGCGGCACGTCGATCTGGCGCGAGTTGTCGATGTCTTCGCGACTAGTCAGCGGTGCCCCTTGCTGTTGGGCGATGTGTCCCCATTCCTGCAAACCCCAATGGTGGCTGCCGGGAATAATTTTGATGCAGCCATTGTCTGGGGTGGCGTCGTCGAGGGCGATACTTACAGTTGCGAGAGCGGGCGGCTCCATTGGCCAATAAGCCGAGTCTTGATGCAAGGCATGGGCTGAGCCGTGGAAGGCGGGTTTGAGCATGAGGGTGCTGCGGAAGAGAAGGAGGTCGTCCCCGAGTAGCGATTGCACGATGGCGACGAGGTGGGGATGGGCTGCTAGTTGGGCAAAGCACGGCGACAGGGCGCGGGTGTTCTCGATTTTGCGCAGCACCGGCAGGCCGTTGCGATTTTGGTCTTTAGAAAAAGGCTCGCGCTGAAAGTGGCGGCTGAGCGGGTCTTGGCTGGCCTCTAGGTCGGCGGCTAGTTGGTGCAGGCGTTGGATCTCGCGCTGGCATTCGGCGACTTCGCGGCTGTTGAGCAGGTCGGGGACGATTAAGTAGCCCTGCTGCTCGAAAAAAGCTCGCTGCTCATGGGGTTCCATGCGGCACTCCCGCTGTTGAGGTGAGGACCCGCTAAGTGTACACTGGTCGCCGACTCGGTGTCAACCGATCCCTAGCGAACGCATGAAGCGATTTTTTCCATTTATCCATTGGCTGCCCGAACTCGGTCGTCTATCCGTCTTACGCGCCGATGTGCTCGCGGGCCTGACCGTGGCGACGATCCTCGTGCCTCAGGCTATGGCCTACGCCGAGTTGGCGGGGCTGCCGCCGGTCTATGGGTTGTATGCGGCCTTTCTGCCGCCGGCTGTGGCCGCGCTGTTTGGCTCTTCCCGGCACTTGTCTACCGGCCCGGTGGCCATAGCTTCGCTCATTAGCGCGACGACCGTGCAGGGGCTTGCTCCCGAAAGCGGCGAATTGTATATCGCCTATTCGCTGGTTTTGGGCTTGTTCGTCGGTCTGATACGGATTGCCTTGGGCGCGTTGCGCTTGGGCTTGCTGATCGACCTGCTGTCCGGCCCGGTAGTCGTCGGCTTTACTAATGCCGCAGCCTTTATCATCGCCATTTCCCAATTGCACAAGGTATTCGGTGTGGAGTCTCAGCAGGGAGGACATTTGCTGGCGGCCCTCCGCGTCATCGACGTGGCGCTGTTAGCGGTCCATTGGCCGACGCTGGGGATGGCGGTGTTGGCCGGAGGACTGCTGGTGGTTTTGCGCCGCGTGCGTTGGGAGCTGCCGAGTATGTTGACGACGCTGGTGGTTACCACGCTCGTTTCTTGGTTGACCGGGTTTAGCGGAGAAGTGGTCGGCGAGGTCCCGCGCGGTTTGCCACGGGTTTTGGTACCGGACTTAGACGTGGATATCTTATCCCAGCTCTTCGTGGGGGCCTTGACCTTGACCATGCTCGGCCTGATGGAGGCCATGGCCATTGCCAAGACCCTCGCTGCGCGGACGCGGCAGCATCTCGATATCAATCAGGAACTCATCGGCCAAGGCATGGCCAACGTGGTCGGCGGACTTTTCCAAAGCTATGCGACTTCAGGCTCGTTTTCGCGCTCGGCGGTCAACTACCAAAGCGGGGCGCGGACGGGTTTTGCTTCGGTCGTGGCGTCGCTGGTCATCGCCGTGACCCTGCTCTGGCTCACGCCGCTGTTGTACTATTTGCCGCAAGCGACCCTCGCCGTGGTCATCATCGCTGCGGTGTGCAGCTTAGTGCGCATCCAGCCCCTAGTAACAGCTTGGCGCATCAAGGCCCACGATGGGTTGATCGGGATTGCGACGTTTGTCGGCACGCTGGCCTTGGCACCGGACCTGCACCTGGGGGTTGCCCTCGGCGTGGGAGCCTCGTTGGTGCTCAACTTCTACCGCACCATGCGGCCCCGCGTGGTTTTTCTCGCCCGGCATCTCGATGGCACAATGCGCGAAAGCGACGCGGGTCTGAGGCCAGATCAGCAGATCGCGATTATGCGCTTTGACGGCCAATTGTACTTTGGGTCGGGTCGTTATTTTGAGGACAAAGTGCTCGAAACGATCGCTTCGGCACCCGAACTAAGGTACTTGATTCTCGATGCGGACGGGATCAACCGGATCGATGCTTCTGGCGAACAGGCGCTGCGCAACGTAGTAGAACGCCTGCGCGAAGTCGGACTGGACCTATACTTTACGCGGGCCAAACGGCAGCTTACCGACGCGCTGGAGCGGTCGGGGCTGATGGAGCAGATTGGCCGCGATCACTTTTTTCGCTGGAACCAACACGCGCTCGATTACCTGTGGGCACGGCTCCATCCCGACTACAAGGCGCGGTGTCCGCTCAATGTGCCTCGTTCCCAAGAGTCGCAGGATGGGGAAATCGAGTATTATATATGAAAGAGAATTAGAACCGCTTGGCGTCGGTGGAAGGGCTGTCTGTGGTGGAGGGCGCGTCGGACAGCAAGCGGTTGAAGGAGTCGAGGCGGGCATCAGTGCGGTTGAGCAGCGCGTCTTTGTGTTGACGAGCGCGGAGCACTTCCTCGGCGATATTGAGCGCGGCTAGGATGGCGATGTCGAACTCAGCCCGATGTTTGATCGTCGCGGCGGTCTGCTGCATCTTCTCGTCGAGGTAGGCCGCAGCGAGCCGAACGTACTCAGGATCTTGATCGTCGCTGTTGACGAGATGATAGGTCTTATTGTAGATGCGGACAGTGACTGGCTGTGATTGCGACATGAGATTTTGTGAGATAAAAAGTGGGGACTTCCGCGATCTCCCCTTGTCCCGGAAGCCCCCTCTTTTGCGCGCTAACCACGTGGTGATTAACCAATCTATTGGGGTTGAGAATGATTGTCAACAACATGTTGGATATTTTTTTCAAAAAAATAGACCACTCGTTTGCAGAAATAAAGAAAGCGACAAGTGCGGAAATTTGACGGTCCGTAGTGTGCGTTCTTACTATTGAAGTGTCCCTACCAAGTTGACCAAAGTGCGCGCTAGGCCCTCGGTCGGGCGAAGAAGGTGCGCGCTGCCGATCAATGCCTAAATATGGATAGAAATACATTGGAAATGGCCTTGCAACAGGCCATTCAAGGCGAAGTGCGCTTTGACCCGGTTTCGCGGATGCTCTACCGCACTGACGCCAGCATCTACGAGATGGAGCCTTTGGGGCTGGTCGTGCCCAAAGACGAGGCCGATGTGGTCGCCGCAGTAAAAATCGCCGCTGAGCAGGGGGCGGCGATTTTGCCCCGGGGCGGCGGGACGAGTTTGGCGGGTCAGTCGGTGGGGGCGGCGGTCCATCTCGATTTTTCCAAATACATGAACCGGATCTTGGAGTTCAACCCGGACGAGCGCTGGGTCTGGGTCCAGCCGGGCTTGGTGCTCGATGAACTCAATGCCTACTTACAGCCCTACGGCCTGATTTTCGCGCCCGATGTTTCCACGAGTAGTAGGGCCAATATCGGCGGCATGATCGGCAACAATTCCTGCGGTGCGCACTCCATGATATACGGCAAGACCATCGACCACGTTCTGGAGCTAAAGGTGGTGCTGGCCGACGGCTCGCAAGCGGTATTCGGGCCGCTGGACGAGGAGGAGTGTGAACGCCGCGCGGGCTTGGACAGCCTCGAAGGGCGCATTTACCGCGAAGTGCGCCGCATCGTCGGCGAGCGCGAAGCGCAGATCCGCGAAGGCTTTCCCGAGGTGATGCGCCGCGTTTCGGGCTACAATCTCGACGAATTTATCGATGGTGCGCCCTTTGATCTGAGCAAGCTAGTCGTCGGCTCGGAAGGCACGCTTTGTGCGGTGGTCGAAGCGAGGTTGAACTTGGTCGAATTGCCCGCGCACAAAGGCTTGGTGGCCGTCCACTTCCACGACTTGATCGAGGCCATGGAGGCCAATCTGACCGCGTTGGAGACCTCTCCAGTCGCCAGCGAGTTGATGGACAAAATTTTGCTCGACCAGACCAAGGACTCGCCCGAACACGCCCCGAGCCGCCGCCTTCTACAGGACGACCCAGCCGCCCTGCTCGTGGTCGAGTACTACGCGGACTCGATCGCCGAACTGGAGCGCAAGCTGGACGGGTTGGAGGAGCGGTTGCGGGGGCGGGAGATGGGCTACGCTTGGGTGCGGGCCGTCGATCCGGCAGACCAACAGGCTATTTGGGGGATACGCAAGGCCGGGTTGGGGCTTTTGATGGGCATGAAGGGCGATCCCAAGCCCCAACCCGGGGTGGAGGATACCAGCGTCCCGGTCGCCAAGTTACCCGACTACATCCGCCGAGTGGTCGCGCTGATGGAGGAACTGGGGATTGAGGCCGAATACTACGGGCACGCGAGCGTCGGCCTGTTGCACATCCGGCCGATTTTCAGCCTCAAA
Organism: Candidatus Latescibacterota bacterium; assembly: GCA_022820705.1. GTDB lineage: Bacteria > Latescibacterota > UBA2968 > UBA8231 > UBA8231. The sequence goes on from JAJEEZ010000283.1 coordinate 8,367, forward strand.
GACCCCGAGGGCATAAAGCTCCTGCGCCAGATGGAGGAGCGGATGAGCGATATGGTGCTCGAATACGGCGGAGCCATGTCGGGCGAGCACGGCGATGGTTTGGCCCGCAGCGAGTGGATCGCCAAGATGTTTAGCCCGGAGTTAGTCGCGGCTTTTGTCGAGGTTAAGGACGCTTTTGATCCACAGGGGATGATGAATCCCGGCAAGATCACCCGGCCTCCTCGGATGGACGAGAATCTGCGCTACCACGAGGATTATCAGACGCCCAAGGTGGAGACGTTTTTCAGCTTTAGTGAGGCAGGCGGCTTTCAAGAAGCCGTTGAAATGTGCTCCGGGGTGGGCCACTGCCGCAAAAAGCTGGTGGGTACGATGTGTCCTTCGTACATGGCGACCTTGGACGAGGAGCACACCACCCGCGGCCGGGCCAATGCCCTGCGCGCCGCGCTTGCTGGCACGTTGCCCGACGGCTTGCACAGCCAAGAGGTGCACCGCGTCATGGACCTCTGCTTGGAGTGCAAAGCCTGCAAGGCCGAGTGCCCTTCGAGCGTGGATATGGCCAAGCTCAAATACGAATTTCTCGCCCACTACCATCGCGAGCATGGCTATCCACTGCGGTCGCGGCTCTTTGCCGACATAGCTCACATCAGTCGCTTGGGATCGGCGTTGGCACCGCTGTCGAATTGGATCGGCCACAGCGGGTTCACTCGCTGGCTGTTAGATGCGTTTTTGGGCATTGACCGGCGGCGGCGACTGCCGGCCTTTGCCCGCCAGCCGTTTTCGCGCTGGTTTGCCGGGCGGCGTCCGACTCGCGGTGACAAGGGCCGCGTCGTGCTGTTCAACGACACCTTCGTCGAGTACAACGAGCCGGCCATCGGCATGGCGGCGACGATCATCTTGGAACGCGCCGGGTACGAGGTCGTCTTGGTAGCAAACAAGGTCTGTTGCGGCCGGCCGTTTATATCCAAGGGATTTCTCGATCGCGCCCGCGCATTGGCGCAGCGCAATGTGGAGGTTCTTGCGCCTTGGGCCGAAGAAGGGGTGCCGATCATTGGGCTGGAGCCGAGTTGCGCGTCGGCTCTCAGCGATGATTACCTAGACTTGGTTGACGATCCGCAAAGTCGGCACGTGGCCGAGCAGGTCGTCCTGCTCGAGGATTTTCTCGTCCGCGAGTCGCCGCTCGATTTGGAGTTTGCCCAGACAGCCCGCCATATTTTGGTGCATGGCCACTGCCATCAAAAGGCCCTGACGGGCACGGCCGCGACATTGGCCGTACTCAACATGCCGCCCCACTTTCGCGCCGAGGAAATCCCGTCGGGCTGCTGTGGCATGGCCGGTAGCTTCGGCTACGAGAAGGAGCACTTTGAAATATCGCGTGCAGTGGGGCAGGAGCGGCTCTTTGCCGTGTTAGAGGAGGCAGCGGAGGACGTGGAGATCGCGGCCGTGGGCACTTCGTGCCGCCACCAGATTGCCGATTTCACTGGGCGGAGGGCGCGGCATTGGGCCGAAATTTTCGTCGAAGCACTTTAACGAAGTGAAAGGATTATGATGGCATTTAACGTCAAGCAACGCGGCCGATTGACCTATTACTACGGCGGGGACCACCCAACCTTATCGGCCTTGGTGACTGAGGCACTGGACAATGGCGACTTGAAGATTTATTTCGCTGGCTTGACTGGAGGGCATTCGGCGCATGGGATTCTCGGTCGCGACGAATTGGTGAGGATGACGCCTTCCGTCGAGGTCGAACTGGTCTTCCGCTGTTGGGAGAAGTGGCTGCAAGAAGCTGGGATTTGCGATTCGATTGCCCAGATAGATTTCATTGAGGTTCACGCCTTTGGCGCTCAACCCAAGGACGTCAACCCACTGACCGATCCGCAGCGCTTTCACGAGGAACAACAGCGCATTTACCAAGAATACGCCCAAGCCTATAGCAGCTTTTTCCGCGACTGTATGCCCGACACCGGGGTGCCGGCTCGTTTTACGGTACACGTAGTTGATTTCCCGGACAAAGCGGCTTCTTATGAATTCTACAGCGTGGGTCTGTATCAGCCGGCCCTGCACGGAGCTTGAGCCATGCCGATTTTCGAATACGCCTGCAAGGAGTGCGGCGTGGAGTTCGACGCGCTCATACAAGGGGCGGCGACAGTCGCTTGCCCGTCTTGTGAGGGTGTGGAGTTGGAGAAGAAGCTGTCGAGTTTTGCCGTCGCTGGTCGCGCTGCCAGCGAGCGCGAGCCAGTAGGACCGTGTGGTACCTGCGGCGATCCGCGCGGTGCTGGTGCTTGCGCTATCGACAATTGAGGAGGCCCCATGGCTGCGACGCAAATCGAACTGCCTTTTGGCGACTCCCACTTGCAAGTTGACGTACCTAGCGAGCGTCTGCTAGGCGTCGTCTTGCCCAGGGCAGAACAAAGTGGCGACGGAGCAGAGCGCACGTTGGTGCGGGATGCGTTGGCCCGGCCCGTAGGTACGCCGGCATTGCGTGCATTGGTCCGACCCGGCCAGCAGGTGGCGATTGTCGTCAGCGATATGACCCGACCCTGCCCGACGGATCGCCTGTTGCCGCCGGTGTTGGAAGAACTCGCCGTGGCTGGCGTGCCGGACGCCGACGTGACCGTGGTCGTGGCCTTGGGGCTGCATCGAGCGCAGACCGAAGCCGAGTTGGCTGCCTTGGTGGGGCCGGCGGTCTATGATCGGGTGCGGGTGGTGAACCACGATCCGCAAGACGTGGTGCGGTTGGGCGTCACTTCTCGCGGTACGCCCGTGGAGCTTTTCCGTCCCTTGGTGGAGGCCGATGTGCGGATTTGTTTGGGCAACTTGGAATTCCACTACTTCGCCGGTTTTTCGGGCGGGGCTAAAGCAGTCTTGCCCGGCTGTGCTTCTCCTAGCACTATAGCGGCCAATCACGGTCTGATGGCTCGTTCCGGTGCAGAGACTGGGCGGCTTGAGGGCAATCCGGTGCGGGAAGATTTAGAAGAAGGGGCGGCCATGTTGGGGATCGACTTCATCCTCAATGCGATTGTCGATGATCGCCATCGCATCGTCGCCGCTTTTGCCGGACACGTGCGAGCGGCTCACCGTAAAGGGTGCGAGCGAGTAGCCGAGCGTGGGGCCGTGCCGATCGCGCAATGCGCTGATATTGTCCTTGTCAGTGCGGGTGGCTATCCGCTAGACGTCAATATGTACCAAGCGCAAAAAGCCCTTGACAACGCCGTACATGCCGTGCGCGAAGGAGGGGTCATC
>JAJEEZ010000146.1:0-3221 GCA_022820705.1 Candidatus Latescibacterota bacterium
CACCAACCCCGACGGCCCAATCGCCTCCGTCCCCACCGCGTCGATCACAAACGGCTGGGCCGTCATCTGTGCCCGCGCAAAACCCAACCCGCCCTCGGCCACAATCCGCGTCAGCCCGTAGAAGATGCAGAAGGCGACGAAAAGGAAAAACAGCGCGACCCACCAAGGCACCCCCGATAGGATCAGCCAACCGGTAGCGTACGCGCTGGCCAAAACCAAGACGATGATTGCCGCCCGATACGAGAGAATCTCCTGCGAATCGTCCAGCCCTCCCTCGTTGTACAGAGCCTTGCGCCAGACCTGCCGCAGATAGCTACGGCTGTTCCACAGGCCGTAGAGCACCAGCACCAGCATGGCTCCCATCCCCTCGTAGGACACCGACATCGAGCCTTCCATAAACAGATCGCGGCGGCCGGGCAGCGAATAGCCGAGGACGTTCTCGGTGGTGATCTGCGCTTTGGTCAACAAGTGGAAGAGCCAAATGCTCAACCCCACGTCTAAGCTCAAAAAGTACGCCAGCCCCAGCGCGACAAAGTTCACATTCGTCGTCAGCGTCAGCGCGTGGTTAAACAGCGAGACGCTATTGCGCAACTGCACTTCGGGGATAAAGGGGAAATAGTGGTTTAAGGCATTGGTGCTATACAGCAAAAAGGGCAGCGCGAATCCGATCCACAAAAGCGGCCTTTTGAACAGCGGAACGACGATGGACCCGCTCTTGCCTTCTTCGGTCAGGTCAATGGGTAGCTGCAGCAGCGGAAAGGTCAAGCGGTCGTAGTCAACCCACTGACGGCGAACGATCGACGCGATGCAGATCATCATCAGGTAAATCGCCAGAATAAACGACACCCAAGCCGCCAGCGGCACCATCCAGTGTTCCCAGGGAATGGGCTGCCCCTTGGGCAAGCCCTCGAAGAAATACTTGATCGCGTCTGAATCCTGCGGCACCATCCACTCGCGGACGTAGGGATGCAACAGCTCCGACCAATTGTTCTCGGGGGTGGCATAGTAGTAGATATTGGGCAACATGGCGATTAAGTTGCCCGTAAAACCCCACGTGGGAATGGCTGAGCCAATGATCATCATCGCGTAAATGATGATCAACTCGGAACGGTTAAAACCCCAAGAACGGCGCAGCAGCTTGAGCACGGGATTGATAAAAGCCACCACCAGAAAGAACAGGAACACCGCCCCAGCGGTGATGTAATCGGAGGACATGCCCGCAGTGGCCATCGCCAGCCGGGCATAGGCGAAGAACATGTTGATCGCCAGTGAGAGCAACGCACCCACGGCGAACGAGCGATAGGTAAAATTACCGGGCATTAGGGCATCTTAGGACATAATCTATTTCGGCGCAAACGCACGCCGATTTGTCGCCGACCAAACTGCATTCTATACTTAGCGCACCTTCATTCACACCAAAGGATACCCTATGGCAGCGCTCAAAGTCGGCATCATTGGCCTCGGCGGCATCGCCCGCTCCCACTGTGATTCAATCGCCCATCTCGACCAAGTAGAAGTAGTAGCAGTCGCCGATTTGTTCGAGGAGAAGCGGCGCGAGTACATGGACAAGTACCACATCCCCAAGGGCTATTCAACGCACCACGAACTTTTGGAAGATGCCGACGTCGATGCGGTCGCCGTCGTCCTCGGCCACCAGTTGCACCACCAGCTCACCATCGACGCCTGCCGCGCCGGCAAGCACGTACTCGTCGAAAAGCCCATGGCCATCAACCTAGAGCAATGCGACGCCATGGTCGCCGCGGCCGCAGAAAACAATGTCAAGCTGATGGTCGGGCTGTCGCAGCACTTTTACAGCACCAGTCTCAAGGCCAAGGAAATCCTCGATTCCGGCCAGCTCGGCCCCGTGATCACGGCTGTCAGCTACATGTCGAAAAATTGGAATTTCGCCGGCCGCCGGCCCCAATACCGCAGTCGCTTCCACGGCGGCGGCATGTGGTTGACCAACGGAGTCCACGTCGTCGATCGGCTCACATGGGTGATGGCTTCGCAAGCCGCGTCGGTCTCAGCCGCCATTGGCACCCGCGCTCACTACCAAGCCAGCGACGATTCAGCCACCGCCTTTATCCGCTACAAGAACGGCCTCGCCGGCACGGCCGTGGCCGTGGGATTCGCCGACGGCGCGCCGAACTTTGAATGCCAAGTGATCTGCGCCAATGGCTCGCTGCGCTTCAGCCAGCACGGCGAGAAGTACGTCAAAGTAGGTCAGGGCGATACGTGGGAAGATATCCCCTTTGAGGACGCGCCAACCGAGATGTATCACGAGTGGAAGAGCTTTGCCGAGGCCATCGCGCTCAACATCGAGCCGCCGACCCACGGCCAATACGGGCGGCACATCATGGAAATCCTCTTCGCCGCCGAAACCTCGTCCCTCACCCGCCGCGAGGTCAAAATAGGCCGCCGCCCGCATTGGCAAACCCAGACTTCCGGTGCGCCCGTGACCACTCAGCACGGGTGGATTTAAGAAGCTGTCTGGAAGTATTCGTCTGCATGCTCAGCGTTGATGGTATGCTTCCTGTCATGCTGAGCGGAGCGCAGCGGAGTCGAAGCATCTCTCGCTAGAATTTCAATCCTTTCGGACGACTCTAATGCGCCAGCGGTGTCATATCCCCAGCCTGCGCCACTTCCTCTAGCTCTGCCACACTCGCCGCGCCACTGGACACGGTCGAAACCCGCTCATCGGCCAAGACCCAGCGGAACGCGCTCTGCGGCAGCGTTGACTCCTCCTGCTCCAGCCGGGCGATCGTCTCCCATGCCCGCTGCCGCTCTTCCTCGCGCTCAAACCGACGCTCCACCGCCGCGCGCTGGTCCTTACCGGCGACGTACATACCCCCAGCCAGCACCGTCGCCAGCACCACGCCCATATCGCTTTGCGCGGCGGCCGGCAAGATTTCTTCCGCCGCTAACTGCACACAGGGATGATAGTCGTGGTAGCACAGCACCGTATCAAATTCACCGGTCGCTGCCAGCCGCGTCAGCAGAGGGATGGCCCGGCCCGTCACGCCGATAAAATCGCACAACCCCTGTTTCTGCGCGGCGCGCAAACCCTCCAAAGTCCCGCCCCTAAGTACACGACAGTAACATGGGTTGATATTGTCGGGCTTGTTTAGGTTGGTCTCGTGTTTGGTGTATGATTTGTGTGAGTTGGTCTAATCCTTTTCGAAAGAGGCTTATGGCTTTTCGTCCATGTTTTTTTATCGGGA
>JAJEEZ010000443.1:0-4202 GCA_022820705.1 Candidatus Latescibacterota bacterium
CCCTTGCATGAGGGCTTTCTTTAGCATATGAATAAGCACGGTGCGGCTCCTGTATTTAGGATTTAAATGCAATCTTGGGCGATTGCAAATAAAACCTAAAGCAGGGCCGTACCACAACTTACATTACTGTCGTGTACTTAGTTTCAGAGTAACCGCTTCTCAACACAGCCTCTCTATCATTTCTGCTTAAATCTTTTCAAGGGAGGTTTTTCAGCCATGAAGCGTTGCTTGTCCATTGTCGTCCTCTCCTTTTTGGCCCTTGCCCATCCTACCTTCGCGCAGACCGGCACTGTATCCGGCGCAGTTCTCGATCGCCAGACCGGCGACCCGCTCGTGGGTGCGATCGTCTTTCTAGAAGGCACCCAGATCGGCATAACCTGCGATATCGAGGGGCGGTTTCAGCTTTTCGACGTCCCAACCGGGACCTATGTGCTGGCCAGCTCCATGATCGGCTATCAGGATGCGTCGATCATCGGCGTCAAAGTCCAAGACGGCGAGGTCGCCAAGCTGACCATCACCCTCGCGCCCGAGGCCCTAGAACTCGACGACGAGGTCGTCGTCGAAGCTAAGGCTCTGCGCAATACCGGTGCGGCCCTGCTCAAGGAGCGCCAAAAGGCCCCAGCAGTCAGCGATGCGATCAGCGCCGAGGAAATCTCGCGCGCCGGCAGCGGCGACGCGGCCGAGGCCATGTCGCACGTAACGGGTGCCTCCGTAGTAGATGGCAAATACGTCTATATCCGCGGCCTAGGCGACCGCTACAGCTCGGTCCAACTCAACGGCTCCTCGCTCCCCAACGCCGACCCCGACAAGCGGTCTGTCCCCATGGATCTCTTCCCCACTGCGCTCTTGGACAACATCGTCACCACCAAGAGCTTCACCCCGGACAAGCCCGGCGACTTCACCGGCGGTGCCGTCAACATCGGCACCAAGGCGTTCCCGGATAACTTCACCCTTTCCGTCTCGGCCTCGACCAAATTCAACACTCAGAGTTCGTTCAACGACCAATTCCTCACCTACGAGGGCGGCGGACTCGATTGGATCGGGGTCGATGATGGGACGCGAGAAATTCCCACTGCCTTGGCCAACGGCGAGGTAAAAATCCCCGATGTGGGTGCCGCGTACAACGACGAGGAAAAGGCCCTCCAACTCGACGAGTATTCCAAGTCGTTCTCCTCGGTCATGGCCCCCACCACTACGACCACCCCCCTGAACCAGAGCTATTCGGTCGCCTTGGGCAATCAAGTCTCGCTTTTGGACAAACCCTTCGGCTTTCTCGGCACCCTGACCTACAGCAACAACTCCTCCTTTTACGACAACGGCACCTCGGCCCGCTGGCAGCTCACCAGTAAGGAGGCCAGTACCCTGACCAATAATTTTAATCTCGCGGACACCCAAGGATCGCAAGAAGTCGCCTGGGGCAGCCTCGTTACCTTGTCCCTCAAGCCGACCCCCACGCACGAGTTGTCAGTCACCAACATGTACAATCGCAACAGCGAAGACGTCGCCCGTTACCTAGCCGGTGCATTCCCCCGCGACCTTGAAGAAGACGCCATGTACGAGACGCGCGTTTTGAAGTTTACTGAGCGCCAAATCCAATCGCTGCAACTGGCGGGCAAACACCACTTTGACAGCTTGCGCGACCTGCGGGCCGAATGGACGGCATCGACTTCTTCTTCAGCTCAAGAAGAGCCTGACCTGCGATTTTTTACCAATAACTTTGTAACCCTCAAAAACCGCCCGCTGCGCGACGAGAACGGAGAGATCATGCGCGACGCAGCAGGCAACGTCCTGCGGGGCGACATCGTTGATTACTCAATCTCGCCCTCGATTTACCCGCTGCCCACTCGCTACTTCCGCGACCTCGACGAGAGCAATCGCGAATTCCAGCTCAACCTGACCTTGCCCTTCAAGCAATGGCAGGGTATCAACAGCAATTTCAAAACCGGCTTCTTGGCGCTGGACAAAGCGCGCACCTTCCGCGAGCGGCGCTACGAATTTGACCAAGACGACATCGACTACGACGGCCAGCCCGACTCCTTTTTTGCCGCCGACAAGGTCGGGCTAATCAGCAGCAATGGCAGTCAGTACCGCTTCGGCTCCTACGTCCAAGATGCCACCCAGCTTTCGAGCAATTTCGACGGCGACCAGCAAATCTATGCTGGCTACGCCATGCTCGAGTTGCCCATTAACACCCAACTGCGCCTCGTGGGCGGTACCCGGCTCGAAGCCACGCGCATCGACGTGGCCAGCCAAGACTCGACCAAGACCCCGGGCCAGCTTGCTGAAAACGACCTGCTACCCTCGCTCAACGCCGTCTGGGAGGTCCGCCCCGGCATGAATCTGCGCGCTTCCTACGGCCGCACTCTCGCCCGACCCACCTTCCGAGAACTGGCCCCGTTTGCCTCGTTCAGCTTCGTCGGTGGCTTCACCTTTATCGGCAACGCCGAGCTAGAGCGGACCCTGATCAACAACTACGACTTGCGCTGGGAACACTTTGGCAACCCCGGCGAGCTGTACGCGGCCAGCGTGTTCTACAAGGATTTCAAAAACCCCATTGAGCGCGTCATTCTCACCGTCAACGGCGAGGTCCAGTTCCAGAACGTCGAAGCCGCCCAAGTGGCCGGAGTCGAGCTTGAGGCGCGGCACGGCCTTGGATTCCTCCTGCCGCAGCTAGAGCACTTCCACGCCGGCGGCAACCTCTCTCTGGTCCGCTCCGAGGTCAACATCGACTCCACCGAGTTGAAGCTACGCCGGGCCCTCGACCCACAGGCCGCGGATACGCGCCAACTCCAAGGCCAGTCGCCCTTCCTGATCAACCTCGATCTCAGCTACGACAATTTCGCCACCGGCACGGCGGCCGGTATCTACTACAACATCTTCGGTCGGCGCTTGGCAGAAGTCAGTCTCGGCGGGACCCCGGACGTGTTCGAGGAAGTGCGCGGCACCCTCGACTGCACCTTCTCTCAGCAGTGGCACGAGTACAAGATTAAGCTGAGTGCCAAAAACCTCCTCGATTCTTCCTTTGAGAAGGCGTACCGCTACCAAGACATCGATTACATCTCCAGCCAGTACTACAAAGGCCGTTCATTCTCGATTTCGGTCAGTTACAACCGCTGACACATTCGCTGAGGCGTTGTAACAAGCTGGTCACATTACTGCCACATTAGTTCACACTACTGCCATCTCATTGGTACAGGCTTGTGCTTTTATAGTGGACGTCAGCGATTCGAGTCGCTGGCGTCCACTTATTTTATACCAGTATCAGGAGGATACTATGCTTCGCAGGACAATGCTCGCGGTCGGCACCGCCCTGTTGCCGACCATTGCTTTAGCGGCTACCATCGACGTCACCACCGCCGACATTCCGGTCGGTGGCAGCACGGAATGGACCGCGGACAATGAGTACGTGCTCAACGGCCTCGTTTTTGTCAGTGAGGGGGCCTCGCTGACGATTCAGGCGGGCACGGTCATCAAGGGCAAGCCGGGACAAGGCGAAAACGCCAGCGCCCTCGTCGTCGCCCGCAGCGGCAAAATTTTTGCCGAGGGCACGGCGGATAGGCCAATCATCTTCACCGCCGAAGCCGACAATGTCAGCGACCCCAGTGACTTGCCACTCGACGCTCGCGGCCTTTGGGGCGGCGTCATCATCCTCGGCCGCGCTAGCCTCAATTCCGAGCCGGGCGAAACCCCCATTGAGGGCATTCCCACCACCGAGCCACGCGGCATCTACGGCGGCGACGACGACAGCGACAACTCCGGCGTCTTCCGCTACGTCTCCATCCGCTACGGCGGCACCGACATTGGCGCGGGCAACGAAATCAACGGCCTGACCATGGGCGGCGTCGGCAGCGGCACAGTCATCGAATACGTCGAGGTGTACAACAACCAAGACGACGGCTTTGAGTGGTTCGGCGGCACGGTCAACACCAAGTATCTAGTGTCGGCGTTCAACGGCGACGACGCCTTTGACTACGACGAGGGCTTTCGCGGTAAAGGCCAGTTCTGGTTCGTGATCCAAGATGCCGAAACGGGTAACCGCGCGGGTGAGCACGACGGAGGCACCACGCCCGAGGACGGCACGCCCTACGCCACGCCGGTTATCTACAACGCCACCTACATCGGCTCTGGTGCCTTTTCCACCAACGGCGACAATGACGTAGTGCTCAAAATTCGCGACAATGCCGGTGGTAAATACCACAATA
>JAJEEZ010000568.1:0-3728 GCA_022820705.1 Candidatus Latescibacterota bacterium
ATGTTTGGGATCGACTTCATACTCAATGCGATTGTCGATGATCGCCATCGCATCGTCGCAGCTTTTGCCTGACATGAGCGAGCGGCTCACCGTAAAGGGTGCGAGCGGGTAGCTGAACGTGGGGCCGTGCCTATTGCGCGATGTGCTGATATTGTCCTCGTCATCGCGGGTGGCTATCCGCTAGACGTCAATATGTACCAGGCGCAAAAAGCCCTCGACAACGCCGTACATGCCGTGCGCGAAGGAGGGGTCATCGTCTGGGTGGCCGAATGTCGAGAGGGACTGGGCAGCGCTACTTTTGCCGCTTGGTTGCAGGAGGCGGGTTCGGCCGACGAGATTCTCGCGCGCATAGAGCGGGAATTCGTCTTGGGCGGGCACAAGGCTGCTGCCATTGCCTCGGTGCTGAAAAAGGCCCGCGTGCATTTGGTCTCGTCGCTGCCGGTTGAGGACATCGGTCGCATCGGCTTGGTGCCTTTTGACGACTTAGGCCAAGCTCTAGCAGCCGCGCACGAGGTAGTCGGCCCCGAGGCCCGGATCTGGGCGTTGCCCTATGGAGATTCGGTATTGCCACAGGCCGCAGCCTAGGATTTTTCACTAGCAAACAAATCGAGCTGCTCAATTTCCTCGTCGTCAAATCCCCCCAACCCAATGCCGAGCAGGCGCGTACCGAAGTCGTCGGCTTCTGTCTGTTCTAATAGCTCGCAGGCTGTCGTGAAGACGGTTTGGGCGCGATCAGTAAAGGCGGCCAAGCGCGATGTGCGCGTCGCGGTGCGAGAATCTGGATAGCGCACCTCTAGGGTTACGTCCCGTGCTTGTAGCCCTCGGCGCTGCAAGCGCCCGCAGAGCGCGGCGGCTAGTTCACGCAAGGCATCGCGCATTTCTTCGCAGTTGTACAGCGGGGCGGAAAAGGAAACTTCCTCGCGTATTTGGTCGAGCTGTTCGGCTGGGGCGACCGGGTCGTCGTCCCAACCGTGGGCGAGGTGCCAAAAGCTGCTGCCCCGCTGGCCAAAGCGGCGCACGAGTTCTTCCAGCGGCACTTGGACCAGCGCGCCGATGTGCTCTATTTGCATGGCTGCGAACTGCTGGCGCGTAACGGCTCCCACGCCGGGAAGCCGGTCAATGGGTACGTCGGCGAGAAAATCCCCTATCTGTTCGGGCAGCACGACCGTCAGACCTTCGGGCCGCTGGCGTTCCATAGCCAGCCGCGCCAAGAACTTGCTGGGTGCCAACCCCACGGAAACGCTCCAGCCTAGCTGCCGCTTAATATCGCTCTTGATCATTTTGGCGACGCGCATTCCAAAGGGGATGTCGAGCTTATTATCGGTGACATCGAGGATGGCGCAGTCGTCGCCCCATTCGATCCAATCGGTGTATTCGCGCAGGAGCGCGGCGAATTCGACGTAGGCACGGGTGTTGTGGCACGGGCCGCTATCGATTCCGATGTGGACTATCTTGCGGCGTCCGCCCTTAGCGGGACTCATGCGATAAAAAAGGCAGGGATACTACGGTGGCCTGCGCTCCGCCCGCGTCTAATGCAGTGCCCTCGGCGCAAGCGCTCCGCCGCACATAAGCGAGGGCAATTGGGCCGAGGCTGGGGGAGTGGACTGCCGAAGTGATACGCCCTACTTCGCGCGCGCCGTCGCGCAGTGATTGTCCCGTTGACGGCAGTTCGGCGGCGGAGAGCCGCAGCCCGACTAGATGCTGTTTGACTTTGTCGTAGGTATCTAGGCGGGCGATGACTTCTTGGCCGATATAGCAGCCTTTATCTAGATGAATGGCGCGACCAAGCCCCGCTTCCCAAGGGTTGTAATCTTGGGTCAGCTCTCGTCCGAGCAGGGGAAGGCCCTGTTCAATGCGCAAAATTTCCCACGTCGCCGACCCTACTGAATTAGCACCTGCGGCGGCAAGGCGTTGCCAAAGATCCTTTACGGCGGCTGGCGGTCCGAAGGCACGCAGTCCAGGTCCGACCATGCGCGCTAGCCATAGACCGTTCGCGACCTGTGAGTCAAGTAGTTGGTGATCCTGAAATGTTGCCAGGTCTGCGTTCAATACATGGGTGACTAGCTCGGCGGCGTGCGGGCCGACAAGCTCGAACATGGCCGTCTCGTCTGTGCGGTCTGCCAATTCGAGGGCCTCGGCAAAGATAAAGCGGTCTAACCAAGCGGGGATTGCAGCGCGCGAATTGGGGCTCAGGATCAAGGCGGTGGTGTCCGGGCCGCGATAGCAAGTGGCGAGATCGAGAATCCGCGCTCGCTGTTCGATAAAGACCGCTTCGAGGCCGTATCCTACTTGCAGATTGTGGAAGTCGTTGGAGGTCATGCGATGGAGGAAGTCGAGGTGGTCGGCACCACGCATGTACAAGCGAAATGAGGCTTGCGCGTTGCGTAAGGCCGCGCCGGTGCAGGCTGCGTGATATTCGTCGTAGTGGGCCATAATGGTCAATAGGCTAGGCGTGCTGCGTCACGGAGAAACGCGAGCCTAGATCGGGATGTTTAGTAACCTCGATTTGCACTGGAAAGGCCGCCTTGAGCTGGTCGAGATGTGTGACGATCAGCACTTTTTTGAAATCCTCGCTGACTTTTTGGATCGCTTCGATGAGTTGTTCTAGCCCCTGCTCGTCTTGGGTGCCGAAGCCCTCGTCGATGAAGAGGGTGTGGAGGCGGGTGCCCGAGCGCATGGCCAGCACTTTGGAGAGCGCAATGCGCAAAGCAAAATTGGTGCGGAATGCCTCACCCCCGGAATAGAGGTGATAGGAGCGCTCGCCAACCTCGTCGGCGATCTTGACGTCGAGGGTTTCGCGGGTGCCGCCTTTTTTGAGGTCGCGCAGCGATTCGAAGGCGACCTGGATGCGGTTGTCGGTCAGGCGCGCGAGGATGGCGTTGGCTTCTTCGGCGATCTGCGGCACGGCGTTTTCGATAATCAGCGCTTGGATCCCATCCTTGCCGAATGCCTTGTCGAGCTGTTGGTGGATCCAGGCCTGTCGCTGGGTGTCTTGGAGCTTTTCGCGTAGCTGGTCTTGTTCCTGGGCCAACTCGGCGCAGCGTGTGCACAGGGCCTCTAGGCTACCTCGGCGCTGGAGGTGTTGGTCTCGTTCTACCCGCAGCTTTTCCAGTTGGGTTTGGTGTTCGCCGAGTTGCTTATCGACGCCTTCTAATTCGCCAGTCCGCTCGTGTAACGCTTCCTTTTCTTTTTTTATAGTCTGCAATTGTTCTGCCAAATTAGAGGCTTCGACCTCGTAGCGCGCCCGCGATTCACTGGCAGAAGCGCGGTGTTGGCGGGCGTGTTGCAGGCGCTCGAATTGCCGTGCGCTGTCGCGCAGATCGTCCTGTTGTTGGCGCAATCGCTTATGCTCGGCACTGTCGTAGCCCAAGGCTACAAGCTGCTGCTCGGCTTGGCCGAGTTGCTCCCGTTCTTCTTGGGCATAGTGGGCCTCGGCAAGTTGGCGCTCGGCCCGCTCGAGTTGATTCTGGGCTTCGGCCCGCTCGTTTTTGAGCCGGTCCGCTTGGCTTTTAGCGTCCTGCAAGCGAGCGTGCTCAGCTTCGACTGGGCGCAACTCGGCGAGCTTTTGGCTCAGTGTCTCGTGCTCGGCGCTGCTGTAGCCCAATAGCTCGATTTCTCCGGCGAGCTTGCGCAGGCGTTCGCGTTCGCTGGGAGCGTACGATTGGTCGCTGAGTTCGCGGTCGAGGGCGGCCAACTGCTCAGCTAGCGACTGGGCCTCAGCGGCCGAT